>NZ_JBXXZH010000024.1:0-62205 GCF_059640475.1 Calothrix sp. CBUCES-K 9914 | reverse complement strand
GGAGCACCTATTGCGTGCAATCGCTGACAGCGTGCCACAAGACGAGATCCACCCACTCTTTGTGACCGTCATTGTGTAGGCTGGCTAACGGTGGATGTGCCTGCCAAACAATATTGCGGAGGTTTGGTGGGGCGTGATGATCCAACAGCCCGCGACATGCCACGGTGCAGTCTGTTTCTTAGAAGGAAACAGCAAGCTTACAACTGGTAGCATGAGTCAATGGGCTTCACGTTGATCACGTACACAACAGCTAGGGTTTGGCAGAGGAACTCAAACGAGCTCGAGGCCTGGTGGGCGTGGATCAACCGAGTTGCCGCATCAACACCAGAGCAGACAACCCAAGATAGCAAAAATCTTCAATCAGCAACAACGCACAGCGTCGGGCTCACGAATCCTGCAGGTATTGCTCATGAGCTTGCAAGCTGCAATATGCCAGGACCCAGATGCTGGCCTTGCCATGGCAGGCTGAGGACAGCACCTTGGTGGACCTAAACCCACCACTGCATGCATTCCTGTACCCAAATTTGTAGGTTCACTTCTTCTTGTCAGCCGCTGCTGCCTGCTTGCGCTGCAGGTGTTAACAAAACGTACCATTTCAATACTTGGTACAGCATTGATAACCATTTCGGCTAAGACATTTTCCAACACGCAAGGGGCGCCGAAGCTAGTACCCTTATCCAAAGCGGAATGCAGCGCGTTGATTACATCAGGATGTGCATGACCACAAATAGCAGGACCCCAAGTACCTACGTAGTCGATGTATTGATTGCCATCTACATCCCAAATGTAGGCGCCTTTCACATGGTCAAATACAATAGGCTGTCCACCGACTGATTTAAACGCGCGGACAGGAGAGCTAACTCCACCGGGCATTAGGTTTTGAGCTTTCTCAAAAATTTCTTGTGATTTTGTGGTTTTAATCGTGGTATTTACCAAGGTTTATCTCCTGCGATGATAAAAATGAAGCTCTATCCTGGGATAGGCGCAAAAATATCTAAGAATTTATATCGTAAAATAATAGATGAACCAAAAAAATAACAATATGTTATACAAATGCAATCAAGACTTGCCTGTAGAAATTCGCTCTCTATCACAAGAGTGCCAAGATGTCTACCGAGCTGCTTTCAACTCGGCTATTCACTGGTATGGCGAAGCTCCAAAGGCTCATCAAGTCGCAAGAAGTGCTGTGAGGATGCAGTCGGCGATGCATAAAAGTCTGAATGCTTAAAAATTAAATAGTTCTGGATAAATAGTTTTGAAAAAAAAATGCCAGTTGTTTTGTTTAGAATGGTATGTTGATTTAATCAATCATTCTTGGTCGCAAGCAACTGGTTATGTTTTCTTCTGAACCAAATTCATTACGTAACGCCATTCCAATTAATAAGATTCGTTACGACGAAAAAGGTCTAGTACCTGCCATCGTCCAAGACTATTTAGATGGTACAGTTTTAATGATGGCGTGGATGAATAGCGAATCGTTAGAAAAAACCTTAGAGACTGGAGAAACTTGGTTTTGGAGTCGTTCGCGTCAAGAATTTTGGCATAAGGGAGCAACTTCGGGTCATATACAACGCATTAAAAGTATTCGTTACGATTGTGATAGCGACGCAATTTTGGTCAGCGTCGAACAAGTTGGTGATATTGCCTGCCACACTGGAGAGCGCAGTTGTTTCCACCAAATTGATGGTAGCATAATTCCCCCCCCAGCAGACACATTATCACAAGTATTTCAAGTAATTTGTGACCGTCGTGATAACCCCAACGAAAACTCTTATACGTGTAAGTTATTTGCAGGTGGCGATAATAAGATATTGAAGAAAATTGGTGAAGAAGGTGCCGAGGTAGTGATGGCGTTCAAAGATGATAATGCGGACGAAATTGCAGGAGAAGTGGCAGACTTATTTTACCATACTATGGTCGCGTTGGCGCACCATAAAGTGGATATTAAGGATGTATATCGGAAACTTCAAGAAAGGCGGCGGTAATTTTGGCAACGGATACAACAGATGTAACGGATGTTATTTAAATACTCTGCCTTGTAAAACTTTATCTTGTAAAACTCTATCTTGTGGAATGGGCATCCTTGCCCGTTCCTAACTTAACCTTCAATTAAATTTAAAAGTAAGGTACGTAATGCCTTGAAAAATTTAAGCATAATCAAAAGACCTGTGGCATCACACACCGACTTTCAATTAAATTTAAAATGAATTAAAGTTGTTCTGGGTTAATTCCTTTTTCCTTAAGTAAAGCGTGCAAAGCTTCTAACTGTGCTTCGGCTTGTTCCGCGCGTTGACGTTCTTGTTGTGCTTGTGCTTCAGCTTGTTCCGCGCGTTGACGTTGCTGCTCTCTAAGTTGGTCGAGTTCTAAGAAAGTTAAAAATGGTTGCCCATCAGTACGAAAAATTTGTAGCTCATTGTTTGGTAGTTCAAAACGAATTTGCAAGCGTGGACTAATCCAACCTGCCATTTGCTCAATTTCTTGTAATTCATTATTCGAGCGCAGCCAACCCGTTAACTCTCCTGTATCTGGGTCGTATAAGTAATATTCTTCCACACCATAGCGCTGATAAAACTTATATTTAGCAATCATCTCTCTATGAGTGTTGCCTGGAGAAAGTATTTCAAACACAACTTGTGGAGGAATATTATTTTCTTTTGACTGAACGTAGGAACCTCTATCTCCTTTCGTCTGCCAAAGACGACCATGATATCAGGCGCCCTCCGAGTCACGTTATCATCTTTAACTGGATACCACAATAAGTCCCCAGCGACAAAAACATCTGGGTTATTTGCAAACAGCAAATCGCAGTTCTTTTTAATAAACACAATTAATTCAAACTGCTTAGTATTATCTGCCATTGGCTGTCCATCGCTTTGGGGGTAGATAATATCTTCTTGGACTAAGGGTTGCAACTGAGTGACCATTGGTGTAGCTCCGCGCAGCGTAAATAATTGTACTACTAATTTTAACTTACATTGTAAGTGGCGCCAAAGTTGTTGCGACAAATTCAGCATTAACTAACTATAATTTTATTGCTCACTATGGTTTATCTATACAAAAGAAAGAGTTTGCACTTGCTTGCATAATTCCAACAGCGGTGCCAGGGTTAAAGTTAATTTGTCGTCCTAGCTATGCAATGACTGCTGATGTAACGTAGGTTGGGTTGCGCTGACGCTCCACCCAACAAAATATTAATGAAATTTACCACAGAGACGTAGAGACGCGATTAATCGCGTCTCTACGTGTATAATTTTTGACAAATTATTGAAATCTTTCGCAATACTCACATTTGTATGTACACATATAATTGCCTCTTGAGCTTCACCTCGTTTATGTAGTATTAAATTTTTAATAACTCACACAGGTAATAAATGTTACTAAATTAGATTAGTAAGGTGGTTTGGCGCCACCTAGACAAATTTACGCATGAGCAACTGGAATTTGCTCGGTTCTTTCAGGAGACTTAGCGCCAGTTGCAACGGCATGAACTGTATGGAGAATTTCGGCTGAGTAATATCGATTGCCGCAGTTATCACAAACCCCTATAGTTACGTCTTCAAGAATAACAAAACCATCTCTATGTTTGAAAGCTTCACGCTTAACAACGCGGGGTTGAACGGTACCTTCGCAATACTCACATTTGTATCCATACATACAATTAGCCCTCAAGTTAGGTTACTTCGTAGACTGTAATAATTAAATAACGTCCATTGCTAGCGAAACGCCCAACAACACCAACGGGGGTTTGTTGGTCTAAAGCAGTCCCTACTACTATATATTTTGTACCTCTGGGGTCATCTTTTTCAATCCTAATTACTTGTCCGCTAAGTAAAGCTTCTTCTACATCCAAGATTGTCAGGAAATCTTCTGCCATCTCTTCCATCGCATGGGCTGACATATCATACTGATGAAGTCGGATTTTTTCCCTAATACGGTCAATATCGCTGCGTGGCACTTGTTTTTATTTGAGTTATATTCATCGGCAATTATATCAAGCAGCTTACAAAGCAGTAGTCCGTGTCATTAATTTTGTCACGTTGGCGCCAACTTTAAATATCACTGATTCCTCTCTGTGTACTCTGTGTCTCTGTGGTAAAAATATTTACTCTCCAAACTTATGACATGAACCAATAGTAAATCTGGCTTAATTAGATAGTTAAGGTGGGAGCAGCGTCATCTGCACGGATTTACGCATGAGCAACTGAAATTTGCTCAGTTTCTTGGCAATAGTCACATTTGTATGTATACATATAATCACCTCTTGAGCTTCACCTTCTTCATAAAATGTAATAATTAAATAACATTCATTGCTTGCGAAACGCTCGACTATACCAACAGCTAATTTTCAAGTGATATTAAGAACGATAATATTAATTTACTGTAAGATTTAAGACAGTATTGTTCAGAATATATATTGATCTTTTTCTAAGGCAGTTTTTACAGTATTGTGGTAGATATCCTTTGCCATCTCTAGTGCAAGTAGGTGTATTGGGCGGAGTTGCTCTCTTTACAAGAAGCTCTTCTTCTATTTTGCCTGAGTTTTTGAAAGTTATGTTGAATGTCTAAATTTTCACCTGACTTACGATTTATAGGCGCCTTTAGATATTGGTGTTGGGTTACAATGCGGTAAGTACCCAACCTACGATTTCTAGGCGGCAGCACAAACAATGTGGGGTCTTACGTTAGTTGTATAGTTGTATTTTATCAGATGTGGTATACTTAATCTATTCGGATAAGGTTGTGTAGAGTGAAGCCAACCTACAACTTGTTATCGGGCGCCTGTAAACAATTAATCTCTTTTTGTATTCTTAAGAAAATTTGTTTGGCACCTCCGACTTGATCAGCTTTATTTAACCAATATTTAATTTTATCTTCGTTTCCTAAAAAATAATCAGCTTTAGCAATATAACAACAACTTACTACAATATCAATGGCATCGTTACCTAATTCTGTCAAAGGCAAAAGTATTTCTTTGCCTTCATTGTATCTACCTAATTCTATGAGAATAGCTCCTCTAGTTCCTTGGACAGTTTTGATATCGCCAGCTATTTTTAATGCTTGTGACGACCACCTATCTGCTTTGCCAAGGTATTTAGTTTCACCATGATTGATTATTATGCTAGTTAAAAGATCTAGAATGTAGACTTTCTCTCTAGTTGAACAACTAGCGCTATCTAAAATAGTTTCTAATATTTCAATTGCCTCATCAAACTTATTTTGATTTAATAATGCATCTGATTTAAATAATTGACGTAAAGTTTCTATGCTATTGTTGAAAATAATATTAGAAAACTTATCTTGTTTTGATGCGTATCTATCTAAACCCATGAGTTTTTGAATAGTTTTAATATTACTGTTAAATAAAGTATTTATAATTTGCTTTCCATCACTAGCAAGTTTTCTACCATAGCCCGATGATTCAAAAGGTATAATATTACAAATAAATATCAAAAACTCTATATTAGCTAAATAATAAATAATTCCTATATTGTTCAAATAAGCTAAATTTCCATGTTTGATGGAAATATTCCAAATTGAGCTAAGTATGAAACATAAAAATAAATTAGCTAAAGGGCCGCCTAGATACATCACTATAAGCTTAGGCTTTATCCATGAATGAGCTAAATTAGATATATAAGTTATTCCACCTCCGGGAATAGGTCTGAACTCGATTGTTGTATTAAACAACTTATAACTTAATAATTTCTTTCCTACTCCTATTGTTACAAAGTATGGATTAAACCCTACTATCTTAGCTGCTATCAAATGACCAAATTCATGAGCAATTATTGAAAAATATAACCAAATACAAATAATAAAAATAATAAAAATTAAATTTAAAATCATATATAATCGCTAAATTGAATATTACTAAACTAAAGCCGAAATATCTTCCTTAAGTTAGTATTCCCATTTGAACGATTATTTATCTCAGTAATATTACTGTAAATAAAAATCAAATTATTACTGGAATTACGGTCTGAGAAACTGACTTTTTTTAATAGTAGAATCCTGCGTACTGTAAAATTAAGGCATTGTAACTTACATCGGCGCCTCAATTTCTGTAAAAGTCCACTCCCACATTGCCATTATGAAGCGCGCGCATGTATAACCACAGTCTTCCCATTCGATTACATCACCATTAGTTCCCTGCCATATGCTTGGATTGGGTGTATATAAGTCAGCTTTTGAAATTGCCCAATAGACAACCCATTGGTTCTCATTCATAAACACAAGCTTATCATCGAACCACTCAAGTTCTTCAAGGGGACGAAGCTGATTATGTTCTTTATTTATCCAATGTAATCCTGCGACTGCATAGTACATCGCAAGTGCTTCAGGAATTTTTAAGTCAAGTTGTTGCAATTTTACTTGAACTAGCTCATCACCAAGACCATCTGAGGTTTTGAGAGGTGAGCTAAAAATTTCCTTAAATCTACTTGCGTAGTATTCTTTAAACACTGGGGTAGTATTACTCCAAAAATATTTTTAAAACTACCATAAACTCGACAACAGCCGTATTAAAAAATTAACTTCGCTACTGCCAGTTATATGCTTCGTCTAGTTCTTTGCGAACCTTTAATAGATCAATAATAGTATCACCCGGAGGAGATACCCAATCTGGAGTCAACGAACCGATTGTCTCACTCATGGTAATCTAAACATGAAAATTATACAAACAGTTCTCAATAGTATGATAAAATAGTATGATATTATAATAATCTAACGAAATGGTTAAAAAAGTTACAATAACCCTTGATGACGATGTTCTTGCTTTTGTAGATAAGCAGGCCTCAGATAGGGAAAACCAAGGAAACCGTAGCGCTTTCATTAATAGTGTATTAAAGGAGTTGAAGAAGCAACGTTTACAAGAAGAACTAAAGGCAGCATATATACAAGATTCACAAGATGAAACTTATCGAAAAGAAGCTGCTGTCTGGGATGTAACTGTAGGTGATGGTATTGAGTGATGCCAAATGGTAATTTAACTTACCGACGTGGAGAAATACGTTGGGTTGATTTGGAACCAACAATAGGTAAAGAAGCAAAGAAAACTCGTGCTTCTTTGATAGTTCAGAATGATGTTGGAAATCGCTACAGTTTTTTAACCGTAGTAATACCATTGCTGCCAGGAATTAAAAATGTACCGTATGTTGTAAATGTAAAAGCTACACCTAGCAATGGTCTAGACCAAGACCGATATCTTGATGTTGGGCAAATACGTGGTCTTGATAATAGTAGAGTTCTTGATTTATTAGGAGTATTGGAAGAAGAGTATTGGGGATTGATACGCACTTGCTTGAATGTAGTGTTGGATTTTTAAATTTTTAACCATACACAATTTAAATCCCCCCTAATCCCCCCTAACCCCCCTTAATAAGGCAGGGCTGATTCATTCTTGAAAGGAAATTAGGTTCAGTTTAAATTTTCTACAAAATTACACGTAACTTTTTCTTTTCTTTGTGCCCTTTGTGCCCTTTGTGGTTTATTTCTTTAAAGAACCACATAATCCGGAGGATTTCCCGCAGGGTAGACACGAAGAACACAAAGGGCAATAGCGATTTTTATTTTTAGAATCAAACAGCCCTGCCCGCGTGGAAGGGGGGAACAAGAGAGGTTAAAGTCCCCCGATTCACGGGGGATTTAGGGGGATCAACTAACGTGTTCTTAGTTGTGCGTTTAGTGCTTGGGTGATACGCGCGCTTGTTTGTTCTAGATGTGCGAGGGTGTACATGTTAAGGTTTTGGTGTTTGAGACTAGCGTTTATTGCTGCTTGAAGTTTGTTTAGTTGGTGCCATGCAATTGTACTAGCGTCTTCGGGTACGTCTACTGTTCGCAGTACCATGTCTAATAAGATGTTGAGATGCTCACGTTGTAATGAGCGACGGATGCTAGATATTAGTTGGGGTTTGCTGTTAGTTAGTACTTCACTCCATATACCGCATTGTAGGGTGTCGAAGAGTTCGGGGATGGTTAGCGCGTTTTCTGGTACAGTTTTTAGTTCAATGTCTAGCAACCTATTTAGACGTTCTCCATCTAATAGTGAGCGCAGTACGTTACTTTGTAAGTTGAATATACGCGCGTGAATAGGATAATCTAGACGAGAGATGGGTATTGCGTGTCCCCAATGTTGCCAACGTGATGGCGCCAGTTGATTTAGTAATTCTGGTGAAAAGTTAAAGGCTTTTTCGGCGAATACATAATTTTGCAAGTTTGTCAATGCTTGCTGCTGTTTTTCTTTTGACATGGGAATAAATGCCCATTGCGTGTTATCACCTGCATGATGGCGCCCAAATGATTGTCCAGCTATATATTGCACAAGTAAATTAGCGTTGCGTCCGTAGTAGTTAAATACACGGTTGAATAGTACGCGCAGGTTGCTGTAACTATCTCCTTTTAAAGGATAACGTTCATCTAAACGTGTCCACATGATGCGAGCATTATCTAGCTGCAACTGCGAATATTGCAGTACATCTCTACTTAAGTCCCAAGCATTTGCCAGAGGGTTTACGTCCCATATGTCCTCATCGGTTGCATAGGATAGTTCTGGTTCGGGAGATGCAGAAGCTATTTGTTCTAAAAATGCTTTTTCGTTCAGTGGAGTTATTTGCTCAACATCATTGGCAAGCTGTTTATATCCATAAACTATTGCCCATTTGTCGTAAGGACCGATGATAGTGGGAAAATAATCGCCTTGCCCGACTCCAGCAGGTGCAATATTAACAGGTAGATAATCCATTACTGAACCTGTTAAACCTAGAGTATGAGTAATTTCTACATTGTTTAATTCAAGAGGCGCCAACATTGTACTGCCATGAAAGTTATGTCGCAATCCCAATGTATGTCCAACTTCGTGAGCAATCAGATAACGTAGATACTCATGCACATACTTATGCATTTGCTCGGAGCTAGGTATTCTATCTGTAAGCAACGACAGTGCTAATGTACCCATTTTAGCTTGAAACGAAGATTCTGCGCCGTAGCAAACATCATTATCAACAAGACAATAATTTTTATTACTAGTCTCTTGACGAGAATGCTTAGTTTTGGGTTCAAATTCTTCTGTTAATGCCGTTGAATTACCTTTTACTAACGCCCGATACTCCCGTTCTAGCGAACGCACCATACTCGCATCGACAATAATATCGGCATCTAAAATTTCACCTGTTAACGGATTCACTCGTGTTGGACCGCGCGCAAATCCTGCATCGAGGGAATTAAACCAGCGAACCGTATTGTAACGTACATCTGCGGGTTGCCAATCAGCATTATCCGGCATTTGTTGTACTTCGATGGCTGAATCAAACCCGGCAATTTTAAATGCTTCATTCCACATCAAAATGCCTTCTTTGATTGCATCGCGATATTCTAACGGTACGGCGTTTTCTATCCAGAATACAATCGGTTTTTTTGGTGCCGATAATGGTAAGTTAGGGTTCAATGGTTCTAAATGCCATCTATTTATATACCGTACAAATACATCATCACTACGATTACGGGAAAAATCCTGAAATGCAGTAATAAAATACCCTACTCGGTCATCAGCGAGTCTTGGTATATAACCATTATTTTCTGGCAACTGCGAAAAGCTATAGTGAACTGACAACGATAGCGCGCGACTATCTGGAACTGTCACCAAGTCGGCGCCTTCTTTTGAAGAAAATCCGTAAACTGAGTTAATTTCTATATTCTGAGGAAAACTATTAATGTCAGCAAAATATGACCTGTGTTCCTCTAAATAATAGTCTGCTTGGAGTGATGATTTTAATAGCGCAGTTAAACCTGGGAAATCTCGCATTAACAAATCGCCTAAATCAATCAGCAAACTTTTGGTATACGGGTCACTACCAGCAATTTCTGCGGCACCGAGTACCGAATCTGTAAACGAACGCTTCAGTGAACGCTCTTCTGGTGCATCAATTTCTGTACGAAACTTTACATTTCGCACAACAAATTGTAAACTATTGTTAACACGTTGAAAGTAAAACAAAAAGTCTTGGAGTGGAAGTCCGCTATAAATGCCACTTTCGCCAATCCCTGACTCAAGTGTTACGGTCGCTAGGTAGTTTTTATTTAGTTGTTCTGGCTTAACTTCGAGATAAGCTTCACCCGTGTCTTTATACTGATAAAGCGTAAATAGACCGTCTAATTTTCGGGCATCGCGAGTTATCTCTCGATAGCGTCGAATCGATTCTTTACGCTCAATTATTCTATTTTCCGAACTAGCAAAACCATCAGCAGTAGCCACTTCAAATTGCTGACCCTCAAAATTTGATATCTGACTGGCAAATGCACTGTTGGCGCCAAATATACAATTCCACAGCAGTAACCCGCAGATTACTACTTTTGCTATCCAATTATTCATTTCTAAAAGCCATTCACGCACGCTTTGTCAGTGTGCATACATACACACTGCTTAGATACTTTATAGAATAGCGTTGTTTGATTGAATAAATATGTAGCGATTTTAGCCAGTAGGCTATATTGTGGCGCCAATATTACATAATTTTAGTATTTGGTTAAAGATATGAATATTAGAGGCGGGCAAGGATGCCCGCTCCACAAGAACTGTGGTTAGAAAGTGAATGTTGTGCGTAATACGCCTACTGTGGTTGTGTCGTTTCTGCTGTTTCCTTCGGGGTTGAATAAGACGAAGGCGCCAGGGGTAATACTAATGTTGTCGCTGACTCTGAATTTGAAGTAACCCTCTAATTGGTAAGGTGTCGCGCGTCTTACACCTGGGTCAGCAAGATTTGCGGCGCCTGAAGCATCTGTACGATACAAGGGTTGACCGAAGAGGATACCGGCAGTGTTACCTTTACCAACTATATCCTTGAAGTGCAAACCAGCCATCCAACTTGTAAAAGTGGTAGATGCATCTACACGACCAGAAGAGGAATCAACAAATATAGCGGCGCCGTATCCTGCTAGTGATAACTTGTCACTAAAGCGGAAGTTGACGGTACCACCCACCGAATTTAGTTTGACTGGAATTCCCAAATTAACACCAGACAATGCACCAATATCACTGCTTGTCAACCCTGTGCCAAGAATATTTATTTCATGATAACTGTTGGCGTAGTTCAAACCAATATCTATAGATTTACTTGGTTTTAGGGTAAGTTGTGCTGCTACAACCGAACTACCACCAAATACCCCTGAACCTAGAGGAGTTCCTGACACACCCGGTAAGATATCTGAAGCATTTGCGGGAAGATTCGCATTGACGCTACCATAGAGCGCGCGTAAGTCGATGGCATCGGAAAGATTTAATATAAAACCTGCCGCTGACGCTAAACCGGCTCCAGAAGTACCACCAGAAACGCGCACTACTGGGTTTAAATTACCAAAGCGCGATATTGATTCTTGCCCTTCTCCATAGAACGGTAAGATGGCTGGGAATGCATCGGATACTTCTGCTGCCGTTCCAGCGAACAAAGTTAACTTACTGGCAACGGGGAATATATACAGTAGCTTGTACAGTTCCAAACTGTTGGCGCCTCGTGCCGATAGAGTTTTTACGTCAAGACCAGGAAATTGAGGTTCAAAGCTTGTCCGCGCACTCGAAGCACTTAGTAAAGGAGAAGCAAGTCCTAATGATTCTTGAAGACTACCACTACCACTTACACCACCTAAGAAATTATGCGCTTGTAGACCTGTAATAAGTAAATCTTTTCCTGTAAAGCTCGTATTCAGATTCAAACGAACTCGGTTCACTAAGATAATATTTGGGTCTTCACGACCAGGCGCCCCACCAGTGGCACCAATAGCAGCAAAAATTGCTTCACCCTGTAACTTGGTTGTTGTGGAAAATTGATTAGCTTCAAGTTGTGCTGTTTTAACTTCAAGAGCATCAACTCGACCTCTCAATGTCGCAAGTTCAGCAGAAAACTCTTCTTGGAGTCTACGAAGTTTTTCTAAATCTTGTTTACGTACTAAATCATTTGTTGCAGTGGCAATGAGTTCATTCACACGCTCCAAACAAGCATTCAAACCTGCCGCAAACTCATAACGAGTCATCGCGCGGTTGCCTCGATAAGTACCGTTAGGATAACCAGCAATACAACCATAGCGTTCAACTAATGACTGCAAAGCTTGAAATGCCCAATCTGTTGGCTGTACGTCAGAAAGCTGCGAGACTGAAGTAACTTGATCGATTTCTCCAGATTCTGCTGAACTGGTTTTGTTTATATCGGTTTGATTTGAGTTTGCCCCATTGAGATTTTCTGCTCTCTGTTTTTGAGCAAGCTTGTTGCTATTTTTTTGTTTGTCCGCAGTGAATGTAATTTGCTTATCGCTGTTTAACAGATTCTGTACGTTCTTCCAATCTGAATTCTCATTATTTATTTTTGTGTCAATGTCATTGACATTTTTTACAATATCTGTTCCACTTACTCCATCACTATCGTTAATACGAAAAGCAAAGTTATTATCAGATACCTGACGTTCTGATTTTTCTTGTAAGTCTTGCGCTATCGTGTTTACGGGCGCCGCTTGTACACAAATTGAACTAGCTATAAGACACAAAAAGCTAGCTCCACCAGCAGAAGCTAGTATAATTTTTTTCATTGTTTGTTACTCCTCACACTTTATTGAACGCGCATTTGCTCAATCGCAAAATTAACCTAAACCCACCCAATAACCAAAGAATATTTAATTAGAATTAATATCATTTTCGACAAATGAAACCTTGCATAAAAATGATACTTGTGATATGGAAACTACCTGAAGTATGTACAAGTTGTTACTTCAAGTGTATTTAATATAGTAAATCGTATTTTGATCAACAATTGGCAGAATCTTGATTTGCAATTCTTATGGTTATTATTAAGTTCCGAGTGCTGAGTGCTAAGTGCTGAGTAATTAGTAGTAACTCAGCACTCAGCACTTTCTACTCAGCACTCTTTGAAGATATTGTAAAATCATAGTCGTAACGACTACACTAGCAGCTAAACAAATCCAGTAAGTGTTTGCCATACCACTGTCTAATACCCAACCTCCCAAAAGGGGGCCAATAAAATATCCACAAGACCAGCAAAGTGAGTTAATTGATAGATATACCCCACACTCTCGAAGTGGTGCCAAATCGCTTACCAAGGCTACTGCATATGGAGTATATGAAACAATCGCAATCGCAAATACACCCAACGCAGCAATTGCTATTTCTTTTGATGCCAAGGCGCCTGTTTGCCAAACTAAACCAAAACCAATTGCCCATACTAATGCACTAACACTCAATGCTTGTGTATAAGAAAAACGATTCAAAATTCGAGCAACTGGTAATTGAGCAATAATGGCAACGACTAAGTGCCAAGCAAATAAACTGCTAATATCAGTTTCACTAAATCCGCCCTTGGCGCCTTGAATATTTACGTAATTCTTGAAATACAACGGTAAAGTACTGTGAAGTTGTGATATGTAAGTTGTAAAAATAATATTGACTACTACAAAAATACAAAGTTTTCGATTTTGTAGCGCTGTTATCCAAGCATGTAAGTGTTGTCTTTTTTCGGGTTTTTGCTCGGAAACTACCAAAGTTTCACTAATTGCAGCCCAGATAACAATGAAAAATGCCAAAAATGAGATAGCATCTGCAGTGAATAGTAAGCGGTAATTATTTGTTGTCGCTACAACAACCCCCGCTAAAACTATTCCGACTCCCAGACCGAGATTATCTGCTAACCGAGTTATCGCAAAAGATAGGTGCCTATTACTATTAACTGTCAAATCGGCAACTACTGCTTCTGTTGAAGGCCAATATAACCCTATCGCAAACCCATAAATTAAATTGCCTATCACCAAGGTAATAAAATCATGAGTCAACGACAGTACTATTGAACCAATTGCTGCGATTCCAGTAGATAATAGTAAAGTGCGTCGGCGCCCCCATTGAGGAGAGTCAGCAAACGTTCCACCCAAGACTCTGCCAAAAATCCCAGCTACAGAGCCACTACCCAAAGCTAGACCAACGGATGTAGCGCTCAAACCGACTTGGTTGACAAAAAATATTGGGGCATAAAATAAAGTAAATCCTGTTCCGACTTCGGATAAAAAGCGACCAATCGCCAAAATCCAGACGATTGGATGAATTGCGGATAACCAATTCGGAAAGTTCGGCTTGGGTAGTAATTTCATTTGCAGAGCGTTAATTAAAATTTAATTTTTTGTAATTCTTATCATTTACTCTCCTTAATCC
This sequence comes from Calothrix sp. CBUCES-K 9914, assembly GCF_059640475.1. Taxonomy (NCBI): domain Bacteria; kingdom Bacillati; phylum Cyanobacteriota; class Cyanophyceae; order Nostocales; family Calotrichaceae; genus Calothrix; species Calothrix sp. CBUCES-K 9914. The sequence continues at coordinate 48,008 of NZ_JBXXZH010000024.1, read as the reverse complement.
TCATCAATTCCACAGTTTTTCCACAGTTTTTCCACAAGAAGTAAGAAGTTTTCCACAGCTATTTTACGATTAGATCAGCTCTTGGTTCATTACTGGGGATTTGTCATGCTAGCGACTCTTTTAACTACGATACTGAGTTATTGTAAATAAATGTAAAATTTTTTGGTGCCAAACACTGATTGTTGCGTAAATATTTATTCTTTATAAACTATTCTGTAATATTTCGCAGCATTGACAAACCCACCCCCTCTTAGCGCACAATTATTCGGCTTGCTTTTTTATCAAAGTAAACCGCCAGAGCAAAATTACTACTGCCTGACCCTAAAAATAGAGAATGGAAGTTTTTGCTTCAAGGTGCGACTGTGATATCAAAGTAAATAAAAGATTGCTGGACGAGACATGGAGATTCCGACTTATGAACGCAACAGTTAGCATATTTACGAATATTCCCGAAACCCTTCACGAATCCCTCAAAACCTACTTGGAAACTCATCCTGATTGGGATCAAAATCGGGTGCTGACAGCGGCTTTGTCGTTGTTCCTACTCCAAAATGGTGAAAGTGACCGTCGTGCTGCGCGCGTCTACCTTGAGACGTTATTCCACAACTAAAGAGCGGTATATAAGCGTGCAGGTGCTGCGTGTGTATTTCAGGTGCTGTGTTTCGTGTTCGTTGTGCTTGGTAACTGTAATTAAGTATTTTAGTCAACAGTTAAGAGTCAAACAAACGGCAGGTTCAGGTGTTCTATATAATGAAATACTACATTCTGAGAATTCCAGACTCTTGACTAATGACAGAATATATGTACTGAAAACTGAAGTGAAGATTAACAAAACTTAATATCTGACGTTGAATAACCAAAATAAAGCAATCGCGATTCGAGCGCGCGATTGCTTTATTTATGAAAGACAGCTATGTCCATATTTAAAGGACGTTTTGAGAATTATGTGTTAGTGAGGAAATAAATATTGACTTTATACCTCGATTATTGTATTAAGCAGCATCGAAGGCTGCTTAACATTTGAGATATCGATTTATTAATGTTCAAATCAAACTGTGCAGATTTCAAGCCTGTTAAAACTTGGTTTCTTCAAATCGCAGCTTTTTGCTCTTGTGGATGAGTCGGGCATTCAAATTTGTATCCAACACCACGAACAGTTTGAATTAAAGCGGGCTGACTAGCATCTGCCTCAATTTTCTTGCGAATTTGGCCAATATGAACGTCAACGACCCTTTGGTCGCCTACATATTCATAGTCCCATACCTCCTGAATTAGTTCAGCTCGGCGCCAAACACGACCAGGGTGGCTGGCAAGAAAATGCAATAAGTCAAATTCCAACGCAGTTAACAGCACAGGTTGGCTGTTTAATGTCACCTCGCGTCGCACGGGGTCAATCATCAGCTTTTCAAATACCAGGCGTTTTTGTTCGGCTGTGGTAACTACTCGCTGACGTTTTAAAATAGCAGCGACTCGTACTTCCAATTCTCCCAAACCAAATGGCTTGGTCAAATAGTCATCGGCGCCTTTGGAGAAACCGCGAATCTTATCGGCTTCGTCAGCGCGGCTAGTTAACATCAGTACAAAAACACCATTGCGGCTTTGCATCTCTTGGCAGAGGTTAAACCCGATGACATCTGGTAAATTCACATCTAGAATCACCAAATCGGGGTTAAACTGCTCAAACAATGCTAGGGCTGACTTGCCATCTTCGGCAGCCTCGACCTGGTAGCTTTGCTTGCTGAGAAAGCGCTGGATTAAGTTACGAACCGCAGGGTCGTCATCGACAACAAGAATCTTGGCAGGAGCCATGACCATCTCTTTTTACAAAAATTTATAGGATTAAATGTGTGTAATTGCCACATTTGAAGGGCAATGCAACTGCTTGCTCTTTCATGGGTAATAACAATCTACAAGTGCAAAACACTATTCCCTGATTTTTTCACTCAATATAGTGTAATCAGGATTGTGGAGAATTAAAACCTAGAGCGAGAAGTCGTAATACGACCTTGGAATAAAAATTCCGTGGGAAGGTGTGAAAAGGCTCCAAATTGTATTCGTGCCTGTAGATGCATCAAATCTTAACGCTATCTTCATAGTACTTCAGGATACTTTAGTTATCTTAGTTACTATGTAATTAAATTCGCTCGCCCATTTGAAATCGAACGTAAGCCAAACGTCAAGAATTATTATGACGCTTACTAATTAAAGCAAAATTTACGGCACAGTGAGTAACCAAATTGGAAAAAAAAGTAGTATTCTTTTCATATACGCTACTGTTTAAGTATTCTTAACTTAAATTCTAGAGTAGAGCTTTGTACCCAATAGCGACATGGGGGGATACACTGAGTTATTGCAGTATGTTAAAGTAACTATAGTTAAAATTACCAGCTTTTGACTATAAAACTCGTGCTACCATCCAATTAGAGTATATATATTAGAGATTAGAGCGAAACTGAGTCTTAACTTTCACAGAGCGCGAGACTAGTTTCAACCGATAAAAACCGCATTATTTCCGGTTCCGAAATTTTTAACATTAAGCACCGATGCGACTGAGGCTAAGATAATTTATTCCCATGAGCGACCAAAATCCCTACGAAAAACTTGGGGTATCAGAAGATGCAACCTTCGAGGATATACAAAACGCGCGTACTCGCCTTTTAGACCAATGTAAAGGCGACCAGATGCGTGTAGAGCTAGTCGAAGCTGCTTATGATGCTGTTTTAATGGACCGCTTGCGGATGCGTCAAGAAGGTAAAATTAAGGTTCCCGAACGTATCCGATTTCCAGAACGCCTACAGCAACCACCCCCACAAGAAAGCTTACCACGCCGCGAGCCGTCTCCTGCATGGTTAGATAGAATGCTCGACAAGCCATCTCCAGGTGACATTGTTTTACCCTTGGTTTGGTATTTAGGTTTAGGCGCCATCTCCATCTTTTACAAAACAGCAGGTGAACAAGTTCTACAACTTGCGTTGATATTAGGTGTTGGGATTAGCATTTACTTTCTAAACCGCAAGGAAAACAAACTTGGTAGAGCAGTGCTGTGGACTTTCACCGGACTGATGGTAGGTTTGGTTGGCGGAGGTTTAATTGCTGGCGCCTTAATACAACAAATAACTACACTCCAAATTAACGTAGATCAATTCTCAACAGTATTTACTTTTGTACTGCTGTGGCTAATTAGTAGTTTTCTCCGCTAAGAGTGCTGAGTGCTGAGTGCTGAGTGTTAAAACTATTAACTCCGTAGAGACGGGATTAATCGCGTCTTTACTCAGCACTCAGCACTTTCTACTCAGCACTATTTAAAATGATATCGACAGCAGCGCTCAAGTCTTTGACAATTAAATCTGGTTGAAAACTTTCTAGCTGGTTGCGACTACGAATACCACATTCGACGGCAATTACTTTGATACCATGTTTTTTTGCGGCAGCGATATCAGCTTCTGTATCTCCTACCATCCATGTATCGGTCGCTTCTGGTAACTCTTTTAGCGCACGCTGCATTAATAACGGTTTGTCGTCAACATCACGGGTTTTAACGTAGTCGTTACTGAGACAATAGCAACGATTTTCTGGGAAAAACCTCCTCAAGTCGTGTTGTCCAAACGCGAAGTCGAGTTCTGACACACGTCGCATTGTCATTACCGCTAAATCTATATCAAGCCGATTAATTTTTGATTGTTTGATTTTTGTTAGTGCCTCAACTGAGGAAGGCACCAACGTGTCATGTTCAAAGTATGGCTGGGTATGAACCGTTTTTTTACGTAGAGAAGCAAAGGCAGTAGCTTGTTCTTCACTTAACCCTGAAATAATCCCAATTTGTTTCTCAGGAACCCGGTCACGCTTCAGAAGCCAAAATTCTTGCTTCGGCAGTAACTGCACCTCTTGAGAGGGATATCGAATTTTTTCTAAACAAAGCTCGTATACCCTATAGTAACGCTCTGACACATCGATAATGGGGCCATCAAAGTCTGTAAATATTCTTAACATTTTTTAGTTATTTTTTAATAAATTTATCAATAAACTTAATATTTCGTTATCACAGTACCCCAGTTGAGAACAACTTTTTACAAAAAATAGTTTTAAATAACTTATATAAGATATTGTTAACACTAATATAAATTAATATAAAATCTTGAAATTCCCGATTTTAAGAAAAAGCGGGAATCCAAGATTTAAGTGGTTATTTCGGGAGCGCGTTTGAGTTGTTCGCGTTCGATAGCTTCAAACAACGCGCGGAAATTGCCCTCCCCGAAACCTTTGGCGAGGTTGCGACGTTCGATGAATTCAAAGAAAAATGTTGGTTGTCCGAAAATTGGTTGAGTAAAGATTTGTAACAATAAGGCGCCTGGGTTATCTTCTCGCCAGTCAACTAAAATTTCTTGTTGAGAAATACAGTCAATCTCGGATGGAGAAAGGGGAAAACCAGGTCGAGTTACAAGTTTGGAATAATAGGTCGGGGGAACTACTAAAAAAGGCAGGTTGCGAGAACGAAACAGGGAAATTGTTTCCAGCAGGTTAGACGACCCCAAGGCAATATGCTGAATTCCTGCACCTTGGTTAAAGTCTAGAAACTCTTGAATTTGGGAGTTACCTGTTGCAGGTTGGTTAATTGGTAGCTGTACACCACCACAGCGGGATATCATCACCCGACTGTGTAACCCGGAATTCTCGGTTTGGATGTTAAAGCTTTGCTGTGGCTGAAAATCAAGGATTTTTTCGTACCAAGCTACAGCATTTTCTAATTCCCCTGTTGGTACGTTTAATACAATGTGGTCTATGTTGATTAGTTTCTGAGACTCCTTTGTCGGCGCCTCCAGATGTGTTTCGATTAAGGTATGCGATAGGGAACCCCAAGCTTTGATTTTGCTAAATTGAGTATGAATACCATTGCAACAATATTTGCTGATTGGTTGCAAAATTTTGGCGCCGTAACCATAAGCGCGCTCCTGTATGTCTTGAATATTCTCTACAGCAAATGCCACATCAGCCACACCAGGTGGGTGGTAACGTAGAAACTCAGCTACTGGACTGCTAGGTAATAACGGTGAAGATAGTACAAAGTAGATAGAACCGCTTTTGACTACTTGAGTACAAGTATGATTTTCATTCTCATAGTCAAGTAGATAAGGAGGAAGCATGTAGTAATCTACTGCCTCAAAACCTAAAGCACTTACAAACCAGTCACGCCAAGCTTTGGCATCTTCCACGTAAAAGTGAACGTGTTCAATTCTCATAATTGCTGAAAATCCAGCCTCACAGCTTATCTGTTTGTAAATTTTGCCTTATAAGCGCGAATTTTCTGCTCTTTCTTAGGTAGTAGTTAGCAATAAATCTTTAATAATTTAAAGTTCAGAAGCTTTACATGAGATACATTTAGATTCCCGACTTTTTAAAAAAGTCGGGAATCTGATTGACTCATTGCTCATCTAACATACCACTGTTAGCTACTAATTTTGGGTATACCAACAAGAAAAACCACATCCATGTCAATATAGGTATAGCAACAAGAATAGTTAACCAAATGAGTTTTAATACAATCCAACTGGCGCCGATTATTGTTGTACCAGTTAGTAAAATCGACCAAGGTTGACACCACCAAGGCTTATAATCCCATACATTCACAGATTGTTGTTCTGTCATAATGTGCGCTAATTCTTAATAAGTTATTATATCTAAGTCTACAACATAACATTTTATAATAACTTTAATTATCAGACGTTGTAATTATCGGTTAAAAGTTTATAGACTCTGAAATCCAGTTATCATCTTCCCAATGTTTCGTATTACTTACTATAAACAAATATTATTTTTGTATGTATATACTTGACTATAAATATCACTAATATATCACAAGTAAAGTTATGGGGACAGTTCGCGCCAAAATTAACCTGACAAATGCAATAGATGATGAATTAGTGAATCGAGGTTTGCTTGCTCCTAGACTGCTACGAGTGATTGAAGCAGAAGGATTAGTTGATACAGGCGCCGTTTCTCTAGTAATACCTGAAGGAATGGCTTCCCAACTGGGTTTACGAATAATTGGTCAGCGTATGGCTCAGTGTGCCAACGGTAGTGAAGAATTTATTGGTTTTACTGGTCCTGTAATTGTTGAGTGTTTGGGACGTAAGACTGTTGATGAAGCGTTGGTTGTAGGTAATGATGTGTTGATTGGTCAAGTTATTTTAGAGAAACTGGATTTGCTTGTGGATTGTAGAAAACAGCAATTGATTGCTAATCCACAATCTCCTGATTATCCTTTCGCGATGATTAAGTGATGTGGTTAGGGACGGCTGGGGACAGCCGTTCCACAAGATATTACATTCTACAATATATTAATTAAGTTATTTTTCTACTACTTCGCGTACTAGCTGTGCTAATTTCTCTGCGCTATCTGGTAAGACTACAACTTTGGAGTTTTCTCCCATTTGTCGTAGTTCATCTGGGGATTGTAACAAGCGTAATACTTCTTTTTGCAAAGTTTCTGCTGTTAAATCTGATTGTTTGAATAATAATGCTGCATTTACGGATGTAAACACGTTGGCATTATATGTTTGGTGGTCTTCTGCTGCAAAGGGGTAAGGTATTAATATTGACGGGGTGCCACAGACTGCTAATTCGGTCAAACTTCCGGCGCCTGAGCGGCTTATTGCTAAGTTAGCTCTCCGTAATAATGCTGCCATATGACTATAAAATGGCAAACATATATACTGTGGATGCTGTAAGCTGTTAGCGTCGGGATCACTTTCTCCTGTAAGGTGAACAATGTAGGCGCCTGCTTCAAACCAAGCTGGAGCGCATTGTCGAACTAGTTTATTTACAGCTACGGCGCCTTGACTACCACCGAAGACCACTATTAAAGGTGCCTCAGAAGGAATTGGTAAATCTAAAGTCGCGGCAATTGCTTTATCTAGAAATTCAGAGCGTACAGGAGTACTCGTATAAATGGTTTTAGCCTTGGGTAAATATTTTGCTGCCACCTCAAAACCGACAGCAACAGCATCGCACCAGGGACCAAAAAAGCGGGTAACTTTACCAGGTAAAGCATTTGCTTCATGGAGAATAACGGGTAAACCAAGCGAACGCGCGGCAATAACCGATGGTCCAGCAATATAACCACCTGTGGTAAAAACTCCTTGGAAGTTACCTGAAGAGAGGATTTTGCGAACCTTCAAAATGGAACCGATAAGTTTCCCAAGCGTCAAGAGCGAAGAAATTCCAAAACCTTTTTGAAATCCTTCGACAGATATAGTATTCAGCTTATACTGTTTGGGAACTAGCTGAGTTTCCAGACGATTGGGAACACCCAGCCATTCAATTTGATACTCCGGCAATTTCTCGGCTAGTGCAATTGCGGGGAATAAGTGTCCCCCAGTACCACTAGCAGCAATCAATAATCGTGTTGATGTGTCTACCATCTAAACTTGTACCCGTATCAGCCCTAGCTTAATTAAGATAAAACAAATTCGCAGTTTTCTGTAGTAAATATCTTACGTATCAGCAATGCCTAACTTTATTAAGTTATTACCTTTACGCTCGTATCGTACCAAAGTCAACCACAAGTTAACTTTTTTTCTGCTTGTAATGAGTTTATTCACTGGTTGGCAGTCTGTCCAAGCTAGTACGGCACAAAATGCTCCTACCGAACTTAAAAATTTGTTAACACAAATTGATAGTGCCGCAAGCCAAGGTAATACCAAAGCAGTAATGCAATATTACAGCCCCAACTTCACTCACAGCGATGGTTTAAACCGCCAAAGCATGGAACGCGCTTTAGTATCGCTGTGGCAGCGTTATCCAAGATTACGCTACACAACGCAGTTACAATCGTGGAGAAGACAAGGTAACACAGTTATTGCCGAAACAGTTACACAAATTTCTGGATTACCAAGTGCTAACAGTCAGAATATGGCACTTAATGCCACAATTCGTTCGGAACAGCGTATTAATGGGCAGCAAATAATACAGCAGAATATAATATCCGAACGTACACAGCTCACATCAGGAGCAAAACCGCCACAAATTGATTTTAGGTTGCCTCAACAAGTCAAAGTTGGTCAGCAGTTTAGCTTTGATGCTATTGTTTCTGAACCGCTTGGTGAAGATTATCTCCTCGGCGCCGCCTTAGAAGAGCCAGTCAAAGGTGACACGCTTCTTAAAGCCACTCCTGTAAATCTCGAATTACTTACTTCTGGTGGGTTATTTAAAATTGGTCAGGCGCCTGCAACACCCGGTAGTCGCTGGGTATCAGCAGTAATAATGCGCGGTGAAGGTACAACAATGGTGACACAACGGCTGCAAATTGTGAAATAGTTAATAATTATCCCGTAGGATAGGTGTCCCGCCTGTCCTACACACATATAAACGGACAGGCAAGATGCCTATCCTACACAATTATGAATCAAATAGTTTTCATAACTGGTGCAAGTAGTGGTATCGGTGCCGCTTGCACAAGAATCTTTGCTGAAAATGGCGCCAAATTAATTCTCGCAGCACGTCGAAAAGAGAAATTACAGCAATTAGTCGAGTCACTAAGTATAAACTCGTCGCATGTGCATTTAATAGAACTTGATGTACGTAACCGCGAGGCTGTGGAGTCTGCTATTTCTTCGCTTCCTACTGAATGGTCAAATATAGATATATTAATTAACAACGCTGGTTTAAGTCGCGGTTTAGACAAACTCCACGAAGGCGCCTTTCAAGACTGGGAAGAAATGATTGATACTAATATCAAAGGCTTACTTTACATGACACGCTATATAGTACCAGGAATGGTACAGCGCGCACGGGGTCATGTAATTAATATTGGTTCGATTGCCGGACACCAAACATATCCCAGTGGTAATGTATACTGCGGTACAAAAGCCGCCGTTAAATCTATTTCTGAAGGATTAAAACAAGATTTACTTGGTACTCCTATTCGTGTAACTTCGGTTGACCCAGGTATGGTAGAAACAGAATTTAGCGAAGTGCGCTTTCACGGTGATACTGAACGCGCGGCAAAAGTCTATCAAGGAGTTACACCCCTAACACCTGATGATGTCGCCGATGTCATTTACTTTTGTGCAACCCGACCAGCCCACGTTAACATAAACGAAGTTATTTTAATGCCCGTAGACCAAGCAAGCGCAACTTTAGTGAATCGTAAATAATGTTATTACAATATTAATATTTATTACGATTTGTAAAAATAGTACATTATGCAGGATACAGTCAACACCCCAATAAATAAGGTAACAGCGCCCTTCGGCGATTAATGTTGCAAAAGTTCTTGTGGAGCAGGCATCCCTGCCTGCCGAAAAACCATACCACGCTCCACCCAACCTACTATTTTATGATTTAATTACATTTTAATTTTGCAAATTGCCATGATGTGTGATTGGTATTTGTTTGTACTGTAGTGAACAAGTTGTAGTCCTGCTTGTTCTAGTTCTTGAATGAGTTCAGGAAGTTGGTGTTTGTGATGGCGCCAAATTGTTATTTCTTCATTGTTGTAAATTTCTACCTTTTTATTTATTCCTGCGCTACTAAAATCAATCGTGTAATCAGAAGTAAATTTTAAATTAGCTATAACACTATCTGTTTTTTTATCGTATTTTCTAATTAACTGACAATCTTGGTGTTGGATACCTATATTTTTATTGATGCGTTGATATATTTGTTCGGCATGATAGTAACAACCACCTCTTGGTATTCCATCCCATTGAGAGTTATTACCAATTTCGTTAGTTAAGACTAGTAAGTCATTTTTGCCCATGCTTTGTCTAAAGTTTTTAAGTGCTTTAACTCGATGTTGAAGATTGCCAATAGTGACACCCAAGTGTAAAAATATGTTTATATTATCTTGATGTAACAAGTATTCAGGGATAGAACTATTCTCAATATCAATATAGCTGTTTGTGTATTTGATAAATGGAAACCATTTGGTAAAGTTTCTTTTCGAGACTGCGAGTAATTCTTCACTAATATCTAACGCTGTATATCTATCTACCCTGCCTAATTTATCAAGCTTACGAATATACTCTTTAACAGGATATGAATTTCCGGCGCCTACATCTATTACATTGACTTTTTGACAATTTTGTGTTTTGCTGTTGAGATATTTAAAGTTATCCCTGAGTAGATTTATCTCTACATTTGAGCGATACCAGTTAGGAATAATCAGCTTTCTGTAGAAATTATCCCAAATATTGGCGCCTGCACCTTTGTAAGAATATTTTAAAGGTATTTCGCGTCGAGTTTTCAGTGCTTCAATTAGATGTAAAATTTCCTGTTGGGAAAAAACTTTATAGAACTCAGAACTTGGCTGTGCGATACGGTTGTTTGTTATGCTAAAATTCTGATTTTGTAAATTGCTACTAATTTTTTCAGCCACTATTCTTGTTCTTTTTTAACGGTATAATAACTATACCAGCTTTCAAATATAAACTCTCACAAACTCCAGTTAGGTGGAGCGAAGCTTTTTAAATTCTTCAAGTAAGTAGCGGAGTTCCTCACCCAACATTACAATAGGGTTGGCTTCATAGCACAAGCCTACTGCACAAATAACCCAAACTTCATTATTAATGACATCTATTTCCGAAGAGTACATATATTCAGGAAGGTCTTCTTTTTGCCTAGCTCTAGCTACTAATATTCCTTTGAATAAACCGCAAACAACGCACTTGTAAGAAGTCGCGTGCTACAAAATTAATCGCAATATGTCATCAACCATTCCATAAGGATGGTCAAACATTGAAGCGTTACAAAAAATAGCTAATGTTAAATTACGACCTTTAAAATTTGGTAGATGCATTGCCCAAGTACTGTAACCAGGCCCACCACCACCGTGACCGTACAAGATACCATATTTAGATTCAGGGTCAATCATTACTCCTAAACCATAACAAGGGTTTTTGTACCAAGGGTGACGAGTCGGTGTTGGTACTGGGGTTAGCATTTCTTGTAGAAATTGAGAATTAAGTAGTTTTCCAGTAAAGAGATTTTCAAAGAATTTCACAACGTCTTCTGGTGTTGAAACAATTAACCCAGTTGCACACCAGTCTGGATGATAACGAGGAATTACGTTTTCGATGCGGTTTTCTTCATTTAATTCTCTACTATAACCCGGTGCCAATTCTCCTTTAATATCAACTTCATGTGCTACATATGTATTATTCAAATTTAATACATCGAAAATATTGCTTTTTAACGCTTCGGCAAAAGTTTCACCCGTCACTGCTTCAATAACTTCATACAGCAACATATATCCAGTATTCGAGTAACGAAATTTTTCCCCTGGTTCAAAATCAAGTTTTCCTTGACACGTTAACTCCATAACTTGCTGATGTGTCCAAGGTACTGAAGGATTTGCTCTTACCGCAGGTAAATAATTATCTAAGCTTGTATAATTAGGCACCCCACTTCTATGATTAAGCAGGCGCCGTAAAGTTACTGTTTCTGGAAATGGTAGTTTAGGAAGCCATTTGGTAACAGGTTCATCCAAGTCTATCAACCCTTCTTGCATTAATAGCAACAAGCAAGCGGCGACAAAAGTCTTAGTAATACTATATATATAGAAGCGACGGGCGCCATTTTTTCGCGCGCGTCTAAATCTGAGTACCCAGCGCTTGCCGTCGAAATATCCTTCTCGTCACTTATTGCTACATTCACACCAATGCACGCTTCAAAGCGAAGCGACTGGTTTAGGGCAACGGATACAACGGATGTAACGGATGGTTTATTCATCAAACGGCGCCTCTGTTTATCTCTTAATAACTCTTTCTTTGTGCCCTTTGTGTCTACCCTGCGGGAAATCCTCCGGATTATGTGGTTTATTTTTCTTTTCTCTGTGAACTCTCGTGGTCTCCGTGGTTAAAAAATGTACTGCACAGGCGGGATGCCTATGCTACAATCGTGGAGGTCTATGCTACAATCATTAGACTATCCGTTACATCAGTTTTATCCGTTGCCAAACATTTTTCTAATAACGTCTTGATAACGTTCTGTTACAACATTTCTACGAATTTTTAGAGTTTGGGTTAATAAACCATTTTCAATTGTAAAAGGCTCTGGAATTAAATCAAATACGAGAATTTCATCATCACGACGATAACCGGGACGGTCGCGCGTTTCACGGTTAATTTCTTCTCTAAATAAGTCTCGTACTACTTTACTGTTTAAATCAATTGGACTACCCAACTTTGCTTCTAAAGCTTCCATGTTGGGTACAATTAAGGCGCCTAGATATTTTTCATCTTGACCTACAAGCATTATTTGGTCGATATAGTCACTTCGTAAACAAGCGTCTTCAATTGGTTGAGGTTCGATATTTTCCCCATTAGTTAGTACTATTGTATCTTTAGCTCGACCAGTTAAAACGATTTGATTATCTGGAGTTAACCAACCAATATCACCAGTGTCAAACCATCCTTCGCTATCAATAGCTTTGCGTGTTGCTTCGGGGTTTAGATAATATCCTTTCATGACTTGCGGACCTTTTGCCATTACCAAACCTTTTTTCTGTGGTGGTAAAGTTTGACGGGTTTCTAGGTCTACAATTTTGAATTCTGTACCAGCAATGGGTATACCGGAAGACCCACGCAGGTTTTTGTAGTAACGACGCGCGGAGAGTACAGGAGATGTTTCGGTCAGTCCGTAACCAACTAGTATATTAATGCCAATGATTTCAAAGAAGTCTTCTAAGTGTTGTGCTAACGAACCACCACCGCAAATTAGCTGTTTAACGTTACCACCTGTTGCTTGCTGAATTTTCTTGTAAACTATCATCTCACCTAGGAAGTGTAGTGGCGCCAGTAAGATGGTAGTTTTCCAAGCGTTGATAATCTGTGCGCGCGTTGGATTTAAGTTTTGTAAGTCTAAACCTTTCCAAGTTCTGACTGCTTTAATAAATCTACCACTGACAGCAAGGAAATTATTGATGAGCTTTTGCATACGTGGAGACTTTTCGCGGAAGGATTTTTGAATTCCTTCGTATATAGATTCCCATAAACGCGGTACACCAACAACGTACTGCGGTTTATACTCTTGGAAGTCTTGCTTTAAATAACGACGGTTTGTATAAACTTGAGTACAACCCTGAGAAAGTGTGAAATATTCTCCAACACGTCCAAAGCTATGCCAAGTCGGCAATATACTCAATGTTTTATCACCAACGACAGGTTGAATAACTGCTGTGAGAGTATTTAGTTGATGAATTAGATTTCCGTGCGTTAACATTACACCTTTGGGTTTGCCAGTTGTCCCGGAAGTGTAAATTAAAGTTGCTAGGTCTTGACGATTTAGCTTTACTTCTTTAAGAGTGTTACTCGATGCCAACTCCATGAGTTGGTTAAAGTTAATTATTTTGATGTTTTGATTTATTGGTGCTTCTTCGTCAGACAGTAAAACTATCCACTGTATATTTGCACTATAAACTTCTGGTTCAAGCTTTTTGAGAGTTTTGATATTTTCGACGACTAAACCTGTGCTACCGCTATGTTCCAATATATATAGTAACTCTTCTTTCTCTGCTGCTGAAGACCTGACTGCATTCGCGGCGCCTGCCATCATAATACCTTGGTCGGCAATCATCCAGCGTGCGCTATTATCGGCAAATAATGCAATACGTGGTAATACTGAATCTTCTGTCTCTTGAGTAAAGCCTAGTACTTGAATTGCAGTGGCAAACTGTTGAATTTTATAGTATAGCTGTTCGTAAGTGAGAGTAACTTGGGGTTTGACATGAGGGTCTATTAACGCAGTGACATCTTTAAACTGTGTAGCAGCTATTTTCCACATGTCAGGTAGAGACTGTAACTCAGCATAGCTGACTAGACCAGTCATTTGATATTGCTCGGTTTGAGAAAAAGAATATTTATCTGTAATTTGAGTAGTCATATATAAATATTGCCTCTTATTATCCAGTTACTATATGGTCATCTTTAACTACTATTTATGCAAGTAAAGTTCAAAAAATGATGGAGATATAGACAGTTTAGCAACAATCACGATGGCAAATACTATGGTAACTATAAACTAATGGCAATATGAATATTCTCTCCCTCCATGATTAAATAGGTATTTCACCACAGAGATGTACAGACGCGATATATCGCGTCTGTAGGTCGAGTTTTGGCTCAAACGCGCGAAAGCTTCATAATAAACAAACCTTGTAGCATAGGCGTCTCGCCTGTGCAAAGACCACCTTGGCAAATAACCGACGAATCCCATTTGCCTGTAGGATAATATATATGTATAGTAATGTTTTAAGGAGCAATGATGACACCAACTGAACTTCTGAAAAGCTCAAAACGAACAACTTGAGTATATTGTTCATTCCCAAAATCTGGATGAATCAATTAATACAATACTTGGTAAAATTGAAGTTTTAATAAAAAATACTATTGAATCAAGTAACTTTACTCAGAAGAATGATAGTTTTTTTAGATTCAGGAGTGCTAGGCTTATTGTCATCTCCTAGGGAGACCGGAGAAGCTGCTGATTGTAAAGAATGGCAGTTTCGTTTACTTTCTATAAGTGTATATTTTGTAACTATTTACAACGTTTTACTGACGCTGAGACGTGGAGAAATATTAAGTAGTACAGAGAAAAAGGTGTTTTAGTTGAAACGCGCGCAAGCTTGATACAAACCGGGTTTTTTGCTCAAATTAGTTTTTGGCGTTGAGTTTTGGGAATTATAAATTTAGTACTTCTACCGCACGTAAAACCAAGACAGCCCAAAAATCTATGACTGAGCATCGTCAATTGAATTCCGTTTCTGACTCTAATGCTAAAACTGACACCGAAAGTAATACACCTATTCATGATGAAGTTGTAATACTTCGGCAACGAGTGGTGCAGCTAGAGCAGGAATTAAAAGAATTACGGCAGATAAACGCCAATTTACAAGCTGGTTCACAGGCAGTTTGCTCTAATTTTAGTCAAAATACGTAGGATGTTATGCTGGACAATTAAATCAGGCCTTTATGAATATATTAGTTAATGCTATTGATGCTATAGAACAAAATTATAATGGCAGAAGCACGCATCAAAAAGAATCAAGTAAAATTCATATTTATACAGAATTTATTGAATCAAAACAAATTGTACTTATCAAAATTAAAAACAACGGCAGTAGTATACCAGATGAGATTAAACACCGTATTTTCGACCCCTTTTTTACAACAAAACCAGTCGGTAAAGGAACAGGTTTAGGAATGTCAGTTAGCTATCAAATTATTACCGAAAAGCACAAAGGTACTTTAGAATTTACTTCTAACTTGCAAGATGGTACTTTCTTTATAATTGGTATTCCTATTAAACAAGAGGTCAATTAGGAAATTTTAATTATCCTTGTCTTATACAGACGTTACATATACCCCATGTAGAGACGTGACATGTCACGTCTCTACAAAAATTTACAGTTCAGCCAGTAAATACCTAAATACTTTGCGACAATATATATATACAGTATATTTGAAGGAATAACTATGACTGTAAATAGTATCCTGACTAGCTCAAATATATTAGGTAACAAAATTAACCATGACCTACTTGCTCTTAAGGAAAAACTACAGCATACTCTTCATTCCCAAAAATTTAATGTATCAGTTACTACAGCTGATGCTGAAATTAAAATTTTACTGAAAAATACTATAGATAGCGAAATCGTAGAAAAATCTCGAAAATTAGAACAAGTCAGCAATTTGTGTTCTCGAAAAGTAAAACTTATTAAAACACAATATGAAAATGAGTTTGTAGAATTTGTCGAACAAATAGATTATTTAAGGAAACTAGCAGCATTTTATGCGAAGATTTATGAAGCAACAAACTTTATTCTTGCCGCAGAAAATGAGAGTTATTTAATTGACAAATTTCATCGGTACACTTTAGGGTATGAAATTTTTGCTATAATTGCAGAAAAAGGAAAATATCTATCTCCTGATATATGTAGGGGAATTGAAACAGCAGTTAACGCAACATTGCAAATCGAATTAGAAGAAAGAAACAAAGAGGAAAATATTCAGATTCCAGATTTTTCAAGAACTGCTCTTATATTGCGGTCTACTTTAATGTCTATATTATGGTCATTAGAAAAGCTAAAAGAAGAGGGAAAAAATGACGGTTCTGAAGCTAGAGGAAATTCTTCGGCGCCATCTTCAAAGCCCATAAAACGCACATCAGAAGACCGATTACGAAAAAATCTAGCTGAAATGAGAAGATTGAGAAATTTTATAGATGACGATATTATAACAGAGAACGCAATAGAAAGAGAAACTCATTTTGAAATTCTTAAGCGATTAGAGGATAAAGAAAGACAGTCATGGTATAAAATTTACTCAGAAGAATAATAGTTTTTAGATGTAGGAGTTAAAACCCATGTCTCCGAAGCGTGCTTATTGTAGAGAAGTTGCAGATTTTAAAGACTGACTATGAATCGTTTATTTCTCAGAAGTGTTGATAGCATTTTTCAACCAAGTAAGGTACAAATTAAGTTAGTAAAACAATGAGTGGAACGGGCAGGGATGCCCGTTATTGCGTACTTTATTTGAATAGGAACCGCCATATTTTGCAACATATGACGTTAATTAACTTGAAAGATAAAATTGAGATAACAGTTGAGTTTTCGTCAAGTATTAGGAAAAGCTGAATGGCTAGTGCAACAAGGCAAAAGGCAAAAGTCAAAAGTCAAAAGAAAAAAACCTTATTTTACAGGCTTTCCGCGCTTTTCGCTCCTGGTAAGTTATTTTAGCCACGCTGTACTAGAGATAAATTTCATGGTGCAGTTAGAGCAGCTTTAGAGAAAGAAGGATGGACAATTACTGCCGACCCTTACGAGGTAAGCGTTGGAGATGTTGACTTTGAAATTGATTTAGCGGCAGAAATGATAGCTGCACAACGTGCGGGAGAAAAAATTGCGGTTGAAATCAAAAGTTTTCTTGGTAGTTCAAAAGTATTAAATTTCCACACCGCGCTTGGCGTTTCGTTTAAAGTCGGTGAGAGTTTGAATATTTTCGAGATTGATTCTAATTACCATAGCATTTAGTAAAGCATTTTATTAGATGCTATGGCTCATATCTATCGTTGTAAAGCAGGGAATTTTTGTGGAATCCTTTCTAAGATTCCAGAACCAAAGACTTTATCTAGTTCTAAATACTCTAAATGAACGTAGCCAATATGACAATGGCAAGTGTGATTTGTACAGGTTCTATCAACTAAATAATCTTCCCAATTAGCATCATATATATTACCAATCGGCGCCTTAATAAAATGGCAGCGTCGCATAGTACCATGACCATCAACAGTTAGGGCTGACTTACCCGCGCGGCAAGAACGTCCAAAACTTGGATAATGTTGCGTGTTCAATTCATACAAAGGGTCGATAGACTTAAAAAACTCCCTGTCTTCAGACGATAAACTTGGCAACTCTGCCTTTACTGCATTAATCCATAAATACACATGTTCTGGCAACTCTTGACGCAAAGCAGCAATTTCATGTTTAAACTGCGGGAAACCTACCACACCAGCACTAAAACGGGCGCCTCGTTTATCCAGTTCCAGACACTTAGCAACATAACTTTCTCTTTCTACCCATTCTGGGTGAAAAGTAGCCCAAAGCGCAAGCTTATCCTTATTACAATCCTCCACCCAATCTAAATTACAAGAAAGATTAGTTTGAATAGCAGCCTTACGCACATGAGACATCTGAGTCAACCTTACCAAAGCTTGCTGATAACAGCGATGAATTAACGCTTCACCCCAAGGAGTAAAAAGAATCGAAAACTTATGCTGCGGATGTTGAGAAACCCAATTAACAAACCGTTCCAAATCTTGTTTATCAACAGCTAACTCAGCAGCAGTTTGCTGACGTTTAGCAAAAGGACAATATTCACAACCATAATTACAACTAACCAAAGAACCCCGATAAAGAATATTCAAATGCATATAAACTCCCATTATTATCAAACTATAATATATCAGTATTATAAACATACCTCTTGTGGAGCGGGCATCCCTGCCCGCCCCTACATGTCCAACTTTATTATTCACATGCAGACCAATACCTATATGGGTCTTGTTTCTCAGCAATAACTTCAATATTCAATTTATTCATTTCTTTAACCATTTCATCAGTTAAACAATTATAAGAAAGATTAAGAGTATCTAGTTGATGAACTTCTGAACAATTAAGTAAAGCTTTAGCACCATCATCTTGTATTTGTCCCATTGAAAGGTCTAGCTCAATTAAATTTTCAATTTTCAGAGAATCTTTGATTGTAAAAGCAATGTTACCTGGGTCGATGTGGTAATATTTCCTTAGCCCTAAATACTTAAGTTTGGGAAACACTATATGAAGTTTATGCATGTATTCATAAATCTCACAACGGTCTGTATCAAACCAAACCTCTAAATATTCTAAGTTCGGTAATTCTAGTTTAAAAATTTCTTCAACGATATCACTTGAAATATTACAGCCTTCAATAGTAAGAGCTTTTAATTTTGTATGCATAATAGGACTAAATTCTAGTCCAAATGCTTGATTATTCTTTTTGTAAAAATAAGATGTGCGAATTTTTAATATTTCTAATTGTGGATAAGCTAATAAAATATAACTAAGATTGGTATAAGCTAAGTGAATATTTATCCATTCAGCATTATTTATGTATCCAAAAAATAAAGCTTTAAGATTAGTAAGTTTTTCATAAGCTTGAAGTAGTGTATCTATAACAGGACAGAAATTATGGTATTCAAAATAAGTTGTATCCCAAAAACCGAAGACCAAAGCTTCAACCTGATTAGCAAAAGGGTTTTGCAATAATAATTGCAGTTTATCTACACTACTTATAACTGAATTTATATAATAGTCCTCTCCTGGGATGACTCTTAAAGCATACGCAGTATCAACTGTATCCCTAATGCCGATAGTAGGGTCAAACTCAATAACTTTTCGGTTAGCGAATGTAGTTGCATGACTGCTAGGAATATCATAATATTTTTCAAAGGTAGTCCAAAATTTATAGGCACGGAGGCGCCACAGCTATGACACAAGCAGTTCCCAAACTCCTGACATTTGATGATTTTATAACTCGGTATGGGGATGATGAGCGTTACGAATTAATTGACGGGGAACTCATTGATATGGAACCAACTGGACTTCACGAAGAAGTGGTTGCTTTTCTGCTGCGGAAAGTTAATGTCTTGATAGACCAAATGGGTGTCCGTTGGTTTACACCTGCCCGTTGTTTAATTAAACCTCTAGTAGTTTCAACAGGTTTTCGTCCTGACGTAGTTGTACTAGATAAAACCAACCTGGTTAATGAACCTTTATGGCAAAGTGAGCCTATTATCACGTTGGGGACTTCCGTCAAGCTTGTTATAGAAGTAGTTAGCACAAACTGGCAAAATGATTACGCGCGAAAAGTAGAAGACTACAGCGCATTAGGTATACCAGAATACTGGGTTGTGGATTACTTAGGCTTAGGTGGTCGTGATTATATTGGTAATCCTAAGCAACCGACAATATCCATTTACTTATTATCAACGAGTGGTAATCAATACCAAAAGCCTGTTCAATTTCGTGGTAATGACCGCATTGTTTCCTCTACATTCCACTCATTGCAGCTAACGGCTGAAGAAGTATTTGCAGCAGTTCTACCTTAAAACTAGCTGTTGTGGAATTTTTTATAAAATCCCATCACTAAAGACTCCTTCATCGGGAAGTAATGCCTTCCCACATTTGAGACAATAGTAAACGTTGCCCAGATGAAGCTTGTTGTAAGGTAAGTAGTTTCTCGAATCAGCTCATCTAAAACTAAATTTCCTTGAGCATCAATTTTACCAGTTACTTCAATCGCTTTCATTTGTTGTCCACCTTGTTGTGTTAAAAATTTTAACATCGGGTAGTAAAGTGTTATCGGGTTGTGCTACTCAGAAATAGAGCAGTAGCGGTATTGGTCTTTAAAATATTTTTGTCCGTCTGCAATAACTTGAATGCCTAGTTGAGTTAATTTTGTAATTATTTCATCTGATAGGTAGTTCTCATATACATTAAGAATATCAAGTTGCTTCACTGCTGGACAGTTTAGTAATGCTTCTCCTCCTTCGTCTCCAAGTGTTCCCATTGATAGGTCTAGGACTTGAAGATAATTAATAATAGGGGCATTAACTACAGTTTTAGCAATTTCATCTGATATCTCACTATTACGAAGACCCAGATAAGTTAAATTTGGAAATAAATTGCCTTCGAGAATAGGCGCCAAATCATCAATTCGAGAGTCTGCGCCATAAAGCCCACTTCCTAACCAAAGCTCTAAATGCTCAAGCAAAGGCAAATTTAAAGCACATACCTGAGCTATTGTTCTACGATATAATACCCCAGCTTCAATAATTAGTGCCTTTAAATTATTATGTTGTATTTTAGTAAACTCTAAACCTCTTCCACCTCGAACTTGTAAAACTTCTAGTTTTGGGTAAGCTACCAAAATAGGACTTAAATCGCACTGTTCAATATAAGAAATCATCCATTCCCTTTCTTCTATATCACCAATCAAAACTGCTTTGAGATTTTCTAATTTTTCTTTAGCAGCTACTAAAAGGTCAACAACAACACGACTAGATTCATCTTCAGTTAGCCAATTTGTCCATAAACCAAACACTAAAGCTTCAACTTCTTTAGCTTTTGGGTGTTGAATTAACGTTTCAAACCACTGTTTTAGTTCTTCTCCGCTTTCTCCATGTGGTATACATCTCAAAGCATAAGCAACTCCTACAGTTTCTGTTAAACCTTTTTCTGGGTCAAACTCCTCTACTTTTCGATTAGCAAATTGGCTTAAGCTTCCTCTGGTGTTCCGATATAAATGCTCCCAGCATAAACGCTCAGATAAGTTCCAAGTTTTATACTCTCTTAATGCCTGTTTTACTCTTGCCTCTGCTTTATCTCGCAATAATAAGTAAGCTGAACGTCTAACCTGCATGTTCACATCTTGTAAAGCATTAATTACCAAATCTAAACCAGCGTCTCCATAATTTAGTGCCTCACTTAATGCTGCAACGCGCGTTTCAACAAGAGAACTAGCTAAACGCAGTTGTACACCCTCAAGTCCACCTAATACGGCGCTTTGCAATGGTAGTGGTTTTTCTCCTCCTAGTACAATATTAAATTCGCTGGGTTCATTTTGATTGTTTGTCATATTCAATTATTATCACTCACCTACAGTACAGTAACGATTATGTACACCTTTTTGATTTCCTATTATAATTTCCATATCTAATTCCATAAGTTGAGAAGTTATATTACGAGTTAAACAATTATCTGAAAGATTAAGAGTATCTAGCTGATGCACTGATGGACAGTTAAGTAAAGCTTCGGCAGCTTCATCTCCCAAATTTCCCATCGAGAGGTCTAACTCTACAATTTTCTCAATTATTGGTGACTTAACTATTGCAAAAGCAATATCATCGGTATATTCACTGTTGCGTAATCCTAAATATTTAAGTTTTGGAAATATGCCAGAAAGGATAGGCATTAAATTATCGATAGACGAAGTTCCACCATATTCATGTCTACCTAACCATAATTCCAAATATTCTAAAGCAGGAAGTTCAAGTTTACAAATTTGCTTAACTACCTCACGTCTAAGTCCACCAGATTCAATAATAAGTGCTTTTAGTTTATCATGTCTTTGATGCTCAAAAATTAATCCTTCTCCAACCGAATAAATAATTATTTTGCCACCATCACCACGAACCTTTAAAACTTCTAAGTTCGGGTAAGCCACTAAAATCAGGCTTAAATTACTCTGGACAATTGAAGATATCATACATTCTGGGTCTTCAATATCTCCAATAAATAAAGCTTTAATATTAGTAAGAAATTCATGGGCATCAATTAATGCATTTACAGTATTAGGTAAACCATTATAATAAGGTGGAGCATCTGAATACCAAAATCCGATAACCAATGCTTCTAACTGACTAGCGAGAGGATGTTGTATCAAAATTTGAAGTTTTTCTGGAATACTTGTATAATATTCATACCTATAACCCTCAACCCATTTACGTTTAACTCTTAAAGCATACGCGGTATCATCTGTAACACTAATGCCGATTTCAGTATCAAATTCTATAACTTTACGGTTAGCAAATGTTTTTGCGTATCCATATGGATTACCATTTAGTCTTTCAAAGTTGCTCCAAAACTTGTAATTTACCAGCGCTAATTTAACTCGCTTTTCTGTTCTGTTTTCTAATAATTTAGCCGCCGTTTGTCGTACTTTTCCATATTTATCTTCTAATGCCTGAATTATTAAATCTAAACCTGTGTCACCATAATTTAGTGCTTCCCTCAATGCAGCAACGCGCGCTTCAACAGCAGAACTAGCTAAACGCTGCTTTACTCCCTCAAGTCCACCTAATACGGCGCCTTGTAATGGTGGTTTTTCTCCTCCCAGTATAATGTCAAACTCTCTAGGATTATTTTGATTGTTTGTCATACTTGATTATAATTACTCTGCTTTAAAATAATAACGACAATGTACACCTTTACAACACTAGGTAAGCCATTAACTAAACTTTGATTGCTTTAAAGTAATAAAAATTGCAAAAATTCCTACGAGCGTAAGTCCAAGTAATATTAAATCTTGTGTCAACTGGTAAATAATAATTGTTGCAATTGTCCAAAGAAAAGCAATAATCAAAGTTGATGTGCCAGTAACTAATCTACCTAGGTCGCCAAAGAAAGGAATAAAATCTAAGAACACATTGATTGGTTCACTCAAAAATCTTAAACCAGCCCACATAGCTATAAAACCGAGGAATCTAAAACCCCAAGTTGCACGGTCTTCTTGTTTAACTCTAGCTTTTGCTTCTGTACCTGGAAAAATACGATAAAGACGGCGATTGTTTTTATGAATATAGGGAACAATATGGTTTCCACTTTCCAATTTACCAATAACTGTTACATTTGTATTGGCATTTAATGTTGCGTATCTAAAACGTAAATCACCAATGTTTAGATTACTAGAAGAACTTTTGTATATATAATTACCTACATTGGTAAATCTTGTTCCCTTAACTGTATTTGCCTGAGAAGCTTGAAAAGGAGTAGGTGTTGGTAATTCAACAGCAAAAGTGTTTGCTTCATTAAAAGCTTCCTTAACACTTACACTAGATGGAAGTTGAAAGCTTTGCATATCTAAATCGTAAATACCTATTTTTGCCGTGCTAACTTTATAAGTTGCATTGTTTACAGAAGCAGATGGATTTTGATGATTTTGTGGCTGAAGAAAAGAACTAGATTTTGTACTACTTATAACTGAAGTATCGTTTCCGAGTAATGAGCGCCACTCACCATTTAAATCTTCTACTGGAATCCACTGCTTTTTATAAGTAGCAGTTATTTTTTGCTGTTGAGAACCACCCAATTTTGTCTTAGCTTCTTTGTCTCGTGTTTCTACCCAAGCATACATTTCTACACTTCTTGCAAGCGCAATATAATTCCCAGGCGCCACAAATAAGTTATCACCCAATACATTATTACTTGTAATGAGTCCAGAAGTAGAAACTAATTTTCCTATATATTTTGTACTATTAACTGTTGATGTAATAGGTACTGCTTCTTGGGCAACTTGGTTAACTATTGTTTGCCCTTCATTCCAAATCAGTATGACAAACGAGAAAACAACTACAAGTAATCCTATACCCATTCCTTGGATTGATTCAGATATTCGTGTGAACCAATCAACTTCCCTGTCTTCTATATATTGGTCGTAATCATCATCTCTATATTCAGTCATTTGTATTATTCCAATTCTCTAGTCTTATATTTCCCAGAGACAGGTTTTTAATAACTATAAGTTCATGGAGAGAAACGCAAGATTTGATTAATATTTATTATACAGTTCAAATATATTATAAAAATAACCTCAAAGTTCAATCCCCAATACGACATAGGTTTTAGGGAAAAGGGGAAGCGGGAAGGGGTTAAAAGGCTTTATGTATCGTTCCCTTTACATTCACATCTTGCAAAGCATTAATTACCGAATCTAAACCAGCATCTCTATAATTTAATGTCTCACTTAATGCCGAAACGCGCGCTTCAACAACAGAACTAACCAAACGCTGTTTAACTCCTTCAACTCCACCTAATACGGCGCCTTGTAATGGTAGTGGTTTTTCTCCTCCCAGTACAATATCAAGTTCTCTAGGTTTATTATGATTGTTTGCCATACTCAATTTTTATTACTCAGCTACAGAACAGTAACGTCCGTCAGAATTTTGTTCACCGATAATAACTTCAATATCTAATTTGTTTAACCTTTCTATCATCCAATCAGTTAAGCCATTATCCGATACGTTAAGTGTATCTAAGTAGTTGATCGCTGGACAGTTCAATAAAGCTTCGGCGCCATCATCTCCTAAAGTCCCCATAGAAAAATCTAGCTCTACTAAATTCTCAATGATAGGAGAATTGACAATTGCAAAAGCTATATCATCAGAATATTCGCTATTACGCAGTCCAAGATATTTAAGTTTAGGAAATACACCAGAAATGATTGGCATTAAATCATTGATAGATGAATCGCCACCATAGTTATCACTTCCTAGCCACAACTCAAGATATTCTAATGCAGGTAGTTCAAGTTCACAAATCTGGTTTATCGATAAACAGCTAAGTCCTCCAGACTCAACAATGAGAGCTTTTAGATTTTCGTGTCTTAGCGCAGGGCTAAATTGTAGCCCAGTATACCCTAACCATCGTGGATTACTACCACGAACTTGCAAAACCTCAAGATTAGGGTAAGCTTCTAAAATAGGAGAAAGATTACTTTGTACAATTGAGGAAATCATAGCTTCAGAATCCTCAATGTCTCCTATAAAAACAGCTTTAAGATTTGTAAGCTTTTCGCTAGCTGCAACTAAAGCATTAACAATAGAGGCAGAAGTGCTATCATCAGTCCACAAACCAAACACTAAAGCTTCAACCTTACTGGCACGAGAATCTTGTAGAAGTTTGTTAAGCTTTTCTTGTGTCTTCATCTGAGGTTCTTGCATGGTATATGTAGAATTCCATCTGTAGGCTGTTCTTAATGCATATGCAGCATTAACCGTGTCAGTAAGGCTAGTAGTAGTTTGAGTATCAAATTCGATAACTGTTCTATTTGCAAATTTCTTTGCATATCCGTTTGGAAGTCCGTTTAATCTTTCAAATTCAGTCCAGAACTTAAAATTATGCAGAGCTATTTTAGCCTGATTTTCTTCTCTTCTCTTTAATAAAGTTGTTGCAGTCTTCTGCACTTTTCTAGATTTATCTTCTAAAGCTTTAATCACTAAATCTAAACCTATCTCACTATAATTTAGCGCTTCACTCAATGCAGCAACGCGCGTTTCAAAAACAGAACTAGCCAAACGCTGTTTAACTCCTTCAACTCCACCTAATACGGCGCCTTGTACAGGTGGGGGTGCTTCTCCTCCACGAACAGTGTCAAATTCTCTAGGATGGTTTTGATTATGTATCATATTTTATTAAAAAAGTAAATAAATCCTTTATAAACTAATTATTTCAATCACTACATCCGTTTTAATACTGACTAAGATACAATCCAAGCGAATATTGCGACATCGCTTTGAAAGGTTACGTAGATATCGACAAGTCTTTAACCATTGTAAATCAATTAAAATTTTTGTTAAACCTTCACCAACGTGAACAGAAATGTCAAATTATTTACCGTAATTTTGTACATCTTCTACGTAGATATCAAAATTAAACGTGAGTTGTTGATAAATACTTCAAAATAGCGTTTAACAAAAATTTCATTGTTTATATTTTTTTATGAATCTAGAAAAATAAAGCATGACATAATGTACTATAGAAGTAGTGATTATGTAAAATTTACATGGAGTGAAGCTATGGGAATTGAAGAATTATTGTTACCGTTACGAGAAGAAATACTGCAAGTCGCAGCCAAACATGGTGCGTATAATGTGCGAGTATTCGGTTCTGTATCTAGAGGTGAAGCTTCTGCAAATAGTGATGTAGATTTTTTAGTAGAAATGGAACCCAAACGAAGTTTCTTTGACTATATCGCTTTAATACAAGATTTCACAAAGTTACTAGGACGTAAGGTTGATGTAGCTGAACCAAAAACTCTACATGATTTAATTAAAGAGAAAGTTTTGAAAGAAGCTGTAATATTATGAGAGATGAACTAGCGTGCTAAATTTTAATTACTCAGCGACAGCGCAATAACGTTCTTCTGGATGTTTTTGAACCTCAGCTATAACTTCAACATTCAACTGCTTCAAGCGTTCAACCATTTCTTCTGTTAAACAGTTATTGGAGAGGTTAAGCAAAGTCAACTTGTCTACAGCAGGACAGTTTAGTAAGGCTTCGGCGCCTTCATCTCCTAAAGTTCCCATTGAAAGGTCTAAAACTTGAAGCTGATTTATAATTGGAGAGTTAATAATAGCATTTGCGATATTATCAGAGTACTCGCTATTACGAAGTCCTAAGTATTTTAAGTTTTGAAAAAGTTGACCTGAGAAAATTTGCATTAAATCATTTATTGAAGAATCACCACCATACTCTTCAGAGCCTAACCATAGTTCTAAATGTTCTAATGCAGGTAATTCTAAAGATAAAATTTGCTTAATCTTTTCACGACGTAATCCTCCTGTTTCTACAATTAATACCTTTAACGATTTATGACGTAAAGAGATAAAATCATCCCAGTAACGATTAGCTTCATAGGAGCGACTACGTTTTACTTGATATATGTAGTAACCATCACCACCCCGAACTTGTAAAAATTCTAGCTTAGGGTAAGCTTTTAAAATCAGGCTAACGTTTGTGACACAAGTCCAAGATATATGATAATCAACATCATATGGTCCAAAAAAAATAGCTTTTAAGCTTTTAAAAACACTTTGTGACGAAATTCTCGGCTCATCATCATAACCTCTAATAATTAAGGCTTCTATTTTGCTATTTAAATCTTCATGAAAAAGGTCTGTGAAAGATTCATCGTCAATTACATAAGCTTTTCCATCAGGATTTTTAATGCCTATCTTCGGGTCATAACTTTCTACTTCATAATTATAAAATTGCTGGAATGGATAATAGATGTAAGCTTCGTCTATTGTTTCATTGATACGTTCCAGCCAAAAGCAGTAAGTATATAAAGCTTCATGAAACTGAGTTTTATTTTTATCGAGTAAGAATTTACAGACAGACCGTCTCACAGTTAATGAATCATCTCGCAAAGCTTTAATCACTAAATCTAAACCTATCTCACCATAATTTAGCGCTTCACTCAATGCAGCAACGCGCGTTTCAAAAACAGAACTAGCTAAACGCTGTTTCACTCCCTCAAGTCCACCTAAAACGGCGCCACCTGCAGGTGGGGGTGTTTCTCCTCCATGAACAGCATCGAATTCTCTTGGTTGATTTTGGTTATTTGCCATATTTGGTTTGCTAAAAGTGTTTTGTAAATTGGAAATATCTAAGTTTAGTTGCTGGATGTAGTTTTCTACATCTTGTACACTTATTATTCCCCTACTTTCTTCTAAAATAAACTTTGCATAGGAAACCGTCCACACTACAGCATGGTTGAATCAATGAGCAATAATTTTGATGGTAAAGATTTTTACCACAAAGACGCAGAGGCACAGAGAAGAGAGTAAGAGGAGGTTAAAATTGGCGCCAACTTCCTAGAATTAATTACACGCGCTGACCGTTCATGAAAAGCCTTTATTCCAACCCAGCAAACGGCTGAGATGAAGTGTTACATCCGTTGCCAATTTACTTCACCTCATAACCATCCATCAAACCTTGTACCTTCTCAGAAAACAACCAGGCGCCAATAACATCAGAAAGTTCAACACCAGCTTCATTCAACCGCAATATTTCTCCATCTTCCATTCCCAAATTTAACTCTTTCACTTCCCTAAGTTTAGGAAAATCTACATAAACACTGCTACCAAACCTCTGTTCATAGCTATAAAAATTCAAACCCTCATCAGAAAGTAGAGACAGCAAAATAAAACGGCGCCGTTGTTCATTTGCATCTAACTTAAAACCATAGCTAGCAAAATCAAACACTTCATCACTATTTTGTATATACGCTTGTAAGATATCCTTAATTTCTTTAACACCAACTGCGTAATCATTAGAATAGTGTAAAGTATCAGTGTAAGAACGGGCGCCGCATCCTAAACCAACCATACCATCAGCTTGACAGCAGTAAACAGGTAACGCAGGATTATTTTCGCGTCGTTGAAACATCCGCATTGAAACCTGAGAATATCCTTTACTATGCAACAACTGGCGCCCTGCACGGTAACAAGCGAGACGAATATCATCCCATTCTTTATCAGTACGTCCTAAACCTGTGAGTGGTCGCACGTACAAAGGATATAGATATATTTCCTCTGGTTGAAACCGCAATGCTGCGCGTATTGAATGTAAAAAGGTTTCTACTGTTTGTTCGGGAAGTCCGTAAATTAAGTCAATATTTAACGTGGGAAAACCTGCTTCTTTTATTCTTCCTAAAGCTGCTTCGACTTGAGGAGTAGTTTGGCGCCGTTGGGTTGCGAGAACTTCTGACTCAATAAAACTTTGGACACCTATACTAATTCTATCGGCGCCTCTTTCTCGTAATAGCTTTAATTTATCTTGGGTTGCTGTCTCTGGGGAAACTTCTACAGAAATGGGGATGGACTGTAAATTGGCGCCCATCGAAAGTTCAGCAATATTAAGGATTGTTTCAAGGTGCTGGATGGGTAGCTGTGTGGGTGTACCTCCACCGATAGCAAAGCGCGCGAATGATGATTTTCCTAAAGCTGATTTTACTCTTTGTGCTTGTCGTTGTAGCGCGCGGACGTATTGAGTTACAAAATCTTCGTTGTGGGTGACGGTAGTAAATAAGTTGCAGAACCCGCAACGCATTTCGCAGAAGGGGATGTGAATGTAGAGGAATAATGCGCTTTTATTTTGGTTTGACCATAAGTTGGCAAGGTTTACGGGTGGAGTTAGGGGACGGTATGCTGTTTTGTGGGGGTAGGAGTAGACGTATGTTTGGTAAGGAGATTGAGAGATTTTAGATTTTAGGTTTGAAATTTGGGTTGTAATCATTTGGTTGTAAATATATTAATTTATATGGTTTTTCTGATTTATTCGCTTCGTTTTTAACCGCCTCGGATTGAAAATCCAAGGCTAATAGCTGAAGTGTGTTGAAACACACTGGGACAAGGAATACAGTAATTTTCCTTTTTCTACGATTTTTCTTGTCAGCGAAGCTAAAACTGTTTTAAAAGTTTCAACATCAGAGCGAGTTTTGACTAAAACATCAACATCAACTGCAAGGTCATTTAAAGCGTTTATAGCCTTCACACCATACTCTATACGGTTGAATTCAGGAATTCCATCTGGCATAATTACGCATAAGTCTATGTCGCTATATTTATTTGGAGTTCCCCAGGCATAAGAACCGAAGAGTATAATTTCTTCAGGGTTTAACTCAGCTACTAAACGTCGAGTTATTTCGTCAATTACTTCCTTTGTAATTAGTGCCATACGTTTATTGCTACTGGTTGTTGGGTTTCGTTCTCTACATTTTTTAAATCTATGCCCTCACTACCTTCTAAGATAAACTCAGCATAAGGAACCGTCCACACTACAGGATGGCTCAATCTATGTCCAGTGTATCCGTCATCACCATAAGTTGTCCCGTGGTCGGAGCAAAGAATGCAAAATGTTGAAGCTCTTTGCCGGAATATATCCCAGAGTTTACCTAACTGACTATCAACATATTCCAAAGCGGCGCCGTGAGATTCGATAGTGTCGGTTTTAGCACCTGGTAGGTAAAAGTAATTCGGTTGATGTAGTGCGGAGATGTTAATAAATAAGAATACGCGCTGACTTTTTGGTGTTCTTTCCAAAATTTCTTGCGCTAGTGCTATTTGCTTTTCTGTCGAGTCAGGGTTAGTAACTCCTAACTCTCGACTCCAGTGGCTTTCAGCAAACATTGATGGAAAGACGTTTCCTAAAGGATTGAGTTTATTAAAAAATCCAACACCACCTATACAAACGGTATGATAGCCCCTAACGGCTAAACCTTCGACAATATTGGCGCCTTCTAACACGCATGTATTTTCTGTAGTCGTAGCGCTACCTTCAAAACCTAAAGCAAAAGCGCGCGGGTGAACACCTGGAGTTACAGGAGTAGGAAAAAAGCCTGCAAAAAACGCATGATGGGCAGCGTAGGTAAAATTTCCAGGGGAGTGACGTTGTTCCCAGCCTAAGTTTGGAAGTACTGCCGCTAAGTTAGGAAGGCGCCTTTGGGTAAGTAAGTCTTTCGCTACGTCATAGCGCAAAGTGTCCAGGGTAATAAATAATATGTCGTGAGTCCCAACAATTTGATTCATGTTAAACATAATGAATTAATATAAAGGAGTAAAAAATGGCTAAGCTGGTTGCTGGAGTGAAATTCCAGGTGAGGCATTTGCTGATTTCAACGAAGAAATAATTACATGGCGCCAGCAGTCATTTTTGAAGAGGAGAGGTAATGAAACCAGTATTAATTGATACAAATATATTGTCGCTGTTTTTCCGTAATCAACCTCTTGTTGTTGAGTGACAAGCAATCGATAGGTAAAACTGCTGCATTGACTATGTAGCTGCTTTAACAGTTCAATTGGGCGAAGCCGAGTTTAAGGGGGTACTTGTAATGCAAAGTTTCCATCCTGACCAATTTTTTGGTGTCGAACAGCAAAAACGCTTATCTGAATTAATGGAATTATGGCGTAAAGCGCGCGACGAGGAAAAGTTGTTGCCAAAAGAACTACAAGCAGAATTAGATAGCTTGGTAGAGGCTGAACTAAACGCAACTGCAAAAAGAGCAAAGTTTTTAATACAACAACAAAGTGAGTGAATCCAAATTATACATTGCAATAATTAACCATTTGAATTAGCCTAATAAACGTTGAAGTTGCTTGTATACTTCGTCATCGTTACGCTTTCCTACTAAAATTACCTCAACTAAATCCTCATCAACATTAAAGCGGTAAACAATTCGGTATTCTCCACAATCCACACGATAATATCCTGCATAACCAGCTAATTCTTTATAATCAGCAGGCAAAGGGTCAACATTTAACGACATTACCTTTTTAGCAATTTGAGCAGCAATTTTAGGTTGTAAGCCTTTAAGAAAATCAAGAACTGTCTCAAGACCATCAAGTTTTGCCATATTATAAGGTAGTATCATCAAGCGCAGCCAGACGCTTGAGTTCTGCTGTAAAAGTTTCCGTACCAACCATTTGCGAATTAGAGAGCGCTGTTTGAGCTTGCTGACCTATAATCAAGTCTTCTAACAAGGCAAGTCGGTTTATTAACTGCTCGTAGTTCTCAACGGACATAATTACATAGCTAGGTTGCGATTCGTCTGTTAGTAAAACAGGTTCAACAGCAGCCTGATTTAAAACCTCATTATGAGTATTTTGCATTTCTTTGACTGAAAAACGCTGCATTTTTCAAATTTATAATGATTGTTAACTATATTTTACCCCACGTTTGGGCTGATATTTGCTATCTTATACCCAAAGAAGAAAGATAATCAAACCTAACTTGTTTTAATGGCATATGGTTGAATCAGCACATCGGCAGAAATTCCCAATCGTTGATTTAAACGTCTAATCATGTCCAAAGTCAAAGGCTGTTTGCGCTCTAAAATGTCAATAACTTCTTCTTTACTACCAATTATTGGTTCTAAGTCACCCTGTGAGAGTCCACGAGATTCTAAATAATATAAAATTGCTTCAATTGGTTCTGGTGGCTCAATTGGGTAATGCTGCTGTTCATATGCTTCTACCAGCGTCGTTAAAATGTCTAAACGGTCAAACTCCGGAGTATCTGGTTCTGCATCAAATAACTTTTCAATCTCTTTCAGTGCCGCACGATAATCAATTTCATTTTTGATTGGGCGAAGTTCAATCATCATAATAAATCCTCAAATTGTTGTTGCATCTTATAATAGAGTTAAAGTTTTTGCTCTTTTATTATTTAGCTTGTACTGTAAGTGCCGTCATGTTCTATGTATGAGGTTTGAGATGAATACCAAACTTGTTGACTCGCTTGTACAAATTATCGAATCTCTTAGCTCTGAAGAAATTGCTCTTCTTCAAGAAAAACTAAGTGCTATCCAAAAAACTCCTGGTGTTTGTGGGGGTCATGCGCGCGTTCGTAATACTCGAATACCCGTCTGGACATTAGTATCGTATCATCAACAAGGAGCAGATAATACAGAGTTACTGCGTAATTTTCCTGGTTTGACACTTCAAGATTTAAACAGTGCTTGGGCTTATTATAATCGTCACCAAGATGAGATTAACAATATTTTAGCTTCCTACCAAGAAGATGATGTCTAATGGCTGACCTTTACTCGAACGAAAACTTCCCCTCGGATATTGTCATAATCCTTCGTCAAAAAGGGCACAATGTTTTAACTTCTTATGAAGCGGGACAAGCAAATCAGGGTATTCCTGATGATGAAGTATTAATTTTTGCAACCCAACAAAATCGTATTGTCATAACGCTTAACCGAGATGACTTTATTAACTTACACCGCAGTAATGTTAACCACGCTGGTATTATTATTTGTAAGGATGATAGAGACTACCTTGGACAAGCAAATACTGTTGATATTTGTCTTAAAGAGGAAACCAATCTCTCGAACCGCCTTATTAGAATTAAAAAACAGAATCAGCCTAAATCTAGCCAGCAAATTTATGTTATTCAAGAATATCGGAGATAAACTTATAACTACAAATTGTAACTCATAAGGTTTTACTGAAACATAAGCATTTCTATTATTTTAATTGTTTTGCTAAAAATCTAATTAAGAGTTAGCACTAATCTTGTGGGATGGGCATCCTGCCCGTCTCTTCCAATATTGCCTTAACCTCGCTTGTATAAGTATCCATACCATTCCATAAAATACCTGGTAACAAATCACCGAAAGCGTTTATTTCTAAAATCGCGTGTTGTTTCCAATCGGGTAAAATTAATAAGTCCACTCCGCAATATAAGCTGTTTGGAAATAAACCTGCTGCTTGCTCACAAGTGTACTTCATTGCTTCCCAATTTTCGGCGCCTACTTGGGTTAATAATTCCTCACTATCACCTCTCTCATTACCCAAGTGTAAATTCGTCATCGGACTTTTGCCCAACCTGACAACTATATGTTGCGCTTCACCGTTGATAACTACTATGCGCGCGTCAAAACCACATCCTTGTAAACGCGCTTTAGGTAGCCATTCTTCAACCTGCACACCTTCTGCTGTTAAAATATTAATAATATCGGCGATTTCTTCTTTACGTGTGTAGTTACGAATTTTACGCGAGTTATAAAGTAATGTTTCCCCGTCTTCTCGCACTCGTTCGACAGTAGTTATAGCTGACTCATATCGTGCGTTTGCTTGATATGCCACAACTCCAGATGCAGCAGAACCGTGAGAAAGTTTGACAAATACTCTGTCTATTTCCTGTTGTTGCATTTGTTCGCGTAAGTGGTCGTAGCTATGAATTTTACCAAGCGAACGAGGAACGGGAATGTTATGGCGCCGGAATAGTTCGTGACAAGCTGGTTTATCAAACATTGTTGCGATATCTTCGGGATGGTTCATGAAACCTACACACCCGGAGAGGTTCCATTGTTGTAATAGATGGCGCCAGCCTAAATACCATTGCCGAGGGTATAATATGCGTCCTTTGTCAAATTCTAATAAAGCAACTTCAGCAGGACTTATACGCTGGTGTTGTCCGTCATCAGCTACGGCAAAACCTGCGGCAATAATGGCTTTATCCACATCAAAGTTCCTTTCTGGAGAGTCAAAGCGGATAATAGTGTTTAGTGTGTTAAATTGTTCGAGGGTTTGTTTGCCTGCTATTAAGTCTTCGTAAGGAATGATTGTGGCAGGTGGTAAATTGAAATGAGAGAGCGCTTGTTGTAGGAAACCTGGGCGCCTGTTTTCGAGGTTAGCGATGACAATAAAGTTTAGCATTTTGTTATTTCCATTTTTATTCATATAGTGCCCAGTAAGGAAAAGCGATTGTCCCTTCAGCCATCTCTTCTTGAGAATCTGCTACAACTCGACATTTAAGTTGAGACATCTTCTCAATCATTTCTGATGATATACAATTATTATAAATATTTAAGGTATGAAGGTTATTGACACCCGGACAATTGAGTAGAAGGGATGCTCCTTCATCTGTTAAGCTGCCCATTGATAAATCAAGAACCTGAAGTTTTTCAAAAATTTGAGACTTTGTAATATAATAAGCAATTTCATTTGCATAATCGCACCTACGTAACCCTAGATAAATTAAACTTGGAGTGAAATTACTGTTCAACACTGTAAGCAAACTTTCAAGAACTGTATCTACACAACTTTTTGAACTTCTGCCAAACCATAATTTAATGCGTCAGATAGCGCTGCAATCCTTGCCTCTACGTTTGAACTTTTAAGCCGATTATTTAATCCTTAACCTTACTCATGTAAAGCGTAGTAACGTGAATATCCTCCTCTTCTTGGGTCACTCATTTTTTCTTGAGAATGTGTTATTAGCAAGTAATCGAGTTGTGACATTTGTTTGATCTGCATAATGAATTCTTCCGATATGCAGCTACTAGAAATATTTAGAGTGTGTAAATTACTTAATTCTTGACACTCAATTAAAGTTTCTAATCCTTCATCTGTTAAACTACCCATTGATAAATCAAGTACTTCAAGTTCTTCAATAATAGGAAATTCAGCCATGAAAGATGATTGAGCAATAGCTGAAGCTATTGCATCAGCATATTCGCTACTACGTAAACCTAAATATTTTAAGTTTGGAAATGATTCGCTGAAAAGAATTGGTTTAAGGCTATCAATAGTTTGCTCAGAATTATGCTCGCTACCTTTACCCATCCATAGCTCAAAATACTCTAAAGCTGGTAATTTAAGTGAACAAAGACGATATATTGCAACATCACTGATGTTTGCTGTCTCTACAATCAAAGTTTTTAAATTGTCATGCTGTAGTTTTTCACAATCCAATTCGTTACAGTAACCGCGAATGTGGAATACCTCTAAATTAGAATAAGCTTTTAAAATTAGACTAATATCACCAAGCTTAAGGTAAGACTTTTTATATTTGTTTTCTTTACTGTCACCAATAAACAATGCTTTAAGATTTTTTAATTTACTACGAGCTTCAAACAGTATATCTACTAAACTATCAAATTCTTCATTTATACCATCACCATATGGGTCATAGTCATTCGAGAAATAATATATTAAAGCTTCAACTTTAGTAGCTTCTTTACCTTGTAAAAGTAACTGTAATTGTTCATTATTAACAATATAGGCTGTGTTATCTAGATGACTAGTTTCAATTTGATGATTAAATTTATTTACATTCCAATCTTTTAGAGTCTTAAAAAACAACCAAGGCTCGCAACCTAATAAAGCTCCTATTCCTTCCTCATCTTTCTTTTCTAACAGTAGTTCTGAAGCAGCTTTATAAATTTCTAACGAAGAATCTTGTAATGCTTCAATAATTAAATCGAAACCCGCATCTCCATAATTTAGCGCATCAGATAGAGCTGTTAGTTTTACTTTTATATCTGAACTTTTCCAGCGTTTTTTTACCCCTTCCAGTCCTCCTAATACTGCTCCTGTAGTTGAAAGCACTGCCTCTCCACCTAGTACTACATCAAAATCTCTTGGTTGCTTATCTGCCATTGCTACCTACCACTGCACAACTGTATGCTTAGGATGCCCAAAAACTGGAAGATTATATAAGACGACAAAACAGACAATACTGCTATGGAATGTTTCTGTCAGGCGCCACTTATCCCCATAAATGTATATTACCTCATTAGTTATTATGTATTGTAAAAATTAGTCAAAGTTTTGTGACTAAATGATGTAGCTTATACAGTAGGTGCCCTAATATTATCGACTCAGCGGCATTATCATTTCACCCAGATGATGTTTAATGGATGACCTTGTTACTCATGTACATCATCATAGTAGTCAGCTTCCAAAGCCAATACTGCTCGGTTAAGGAAATAAAGCAGGCTGTAACCCTTGATTTATCATTGTTTTTCATGCGAAAAAAGGCTTAACCGAGGAGTATTGCTTCCAAAGCTTCTTCTCGATAAGACTTTTCAAACTGTGGTTCTGCGATAACTCGACAATTTAGTTTAGATAAACTTTGAATCATCTTTGTGGATAGAACATTCCCAGAAATATCTAAGGTATGCAGTTTATCTACCGAAGGACTATTTAATAAAAGTTTTGCACCTTCGTCAGTTAAAGTACCCATAGATAGATTAAGTACTCTCAATTGTTTAGGATTCTGGAACTATTTAAGCAATTTTTAACTCCTTCTAGTCTTCCTAATACAACATCAAAATTTGTAGGTTGATTATCTGCCATCGTTATTTACCGTTAACTTCATTGGTACTCAAGTTTTATATTGAAGATTTATAGTTGGGTTCCGCAAAGCCTTCACCTAACCTACATTACTGCACAGGCGCTTTGGCCTATGCTACGAACTTATGTTTATTTTACGCAGGTAATGTAGGTAATGTATGTAATGTTTTAATTGTTGTAGTTCAGGTTCTGTTAGTTCTGTAAGCGAGGATGTTAATTCTTGGCGTAATTGCTCGATATTTATGTTAGAGGCGCCTTCGTTAGATGTTGGGGTTAACTTTGAAGTAGATAATGGTAGTGTTGGTATATCGAGTGATATTTCTTGCAGATTGATATTCCAGTTTGTTGCAGAATTATTGCGATTTTGCCTTTGACGTTTTGCATCTTCGTTTCTACCTGTATTTTCTGAAAAATCAGCTTGTTTTCCTTTGATAACTAGCCACCTTTCTCTAGCAAATTTTTGTATATTAGCTGGAGTTTGTTGAGTCTCTGTAAATTTCTCAAGTATTTTGAGGGCTGGAACAAATTCACCAATTTTTTCAATGGCAACACAAACTTCTAAAATTCTTGCTGCTGTAGGTGCCCATGTAGGTAAGGAAATAGTTTGAGCTACAAATTCACTTAGTATACTACGCTGTCCGCTTTCCATTCTTTTAACAATTTCAGGCGTTAATTTGGCATCATGAGCCATATGAGCTACTATCTTGATGTGTTCGTTATCCCCTAATTGTTGTTGGCGATACAATGCTATTGCTTCCGACCATCGACTAGTTTTTATTTCAATGTCTAAAAGATTTGAGAAGTCTTGTGTTTGTTTTAGCGCTTCACGTATTAAAGGTAAGAATGATTCCCATCCTGTAATTGGAGAATTGTTGTTTTTCCACACTTTTACAACGCACGTAAACATTTTGGCTTGACTAAACCAGTGTAAATTCTCAGGAGGTTCTACTGTTTGGGCTTTCGCTACTGCATATTCAATATGGTCAATACGTTGCTGTTGCTCCCACAGGTTGATAGCTTGCTGAAATTCCTTAGCACGATAGAGGCATTGTCCTGCAAGATATATTGTATCTTCTGGAGTGGCGCCATAAGTAGGGGCAATTTTTTTAAGTGCTTCGCTCCATAGTTTCCAATCTTGGATTTCTATCTTTTGTTGGTTGCTGATAAAGTAGTTAAGAGTCTTGAAATAGCGCTCTATTACAGATTGCCAAGTAAAATCACTACGTTGCTGGCGCCAATAAGCTTCTTGGTTACATAAAAAAGTAGAAAATTGACTAATTGAAGTTGGTGAGAACGTTTTGCCCTCAGTATCTAGCATGAATCTAACTATCGGCAGCCAAGCGGTTTCTAAGGAATTGGGGTTTTTGGTAGTCCAGTCAAAAACTTCTTGCCAGCATTTACCTTCCCAAAAACATTGCCATGCTTCTTGTTGAGGATTTAACTCTAAATCTACAAGCGCGCTTAATTCCATAAATACGCAACCTGCTTCCTTAAGTTTACCTTTAATACGCAAAATCCAAGCTTCGCAGTAGCGAACTTCGGCAGACATTTTGTCTTTATTATAGTAATAGATAGCCGTCTTCAAGTTGCGGATGCTTTGATTTTCAATTCCACTCAATAACCATTGTTTAGCGTTGGTCTGATGATTATCTTGATTTGTACCTGGCATTGTAAAGTACGTTTCAAGAGAATTTATTTTGTGTTTCCATCTTTCCAGGTAGAGCTTACCCTGTTGATTTTGAGAGCTTGTTAGACGTATTCTCTGTAACCAAGATGCTAACTGTGTTTTTGTTGCTGCTTGCCATAAAAGGTTATCGCCATTTTCGGTATCAATAATTGCTAAGTAGTCTGTTGAGCGGCTGACAGCTACATAAAGCTTGTTAAGAAAATATTCTAACTGAAGATTTTCTTTAGTGTTTCCAAGGGATTGTAAGGAATGACCAAAGTGCTTGCTGTAGTATTCACCAAAAAAGCAAACGACGATAGATGAGAGTTCCAAACCTTTAAGACTTATAGATGTATATACTGTAGGAGGAATTTGTCCGTTATCTTCAAATGTAAAGACCTGTTTTAATATTTCCGAACTTTGTAAAAATTCTAGTTCCCCTCCTTCATCACATGGTAAGAGGAAAATAGCTCCACTCTCAACAAGTTTTCTAAGTTCCTGAACTAAAAGGTTAGTACCCATAACACCTTTTTGAGGAGGTCTACCATGCTGTGTCCACCAAGGTTCTTGTGGTTCAAGGTTACTAATATCAAATAAAACGCGGCGCCATAAGTGTATGAAATTTGTAAACTTGACAATAGAGCTAGGAGAACGGTAATTTTGCCGTAGTTCATGCAGTGCTAATTTATCAGGAAACCGCAAAGAACGCGAGTTGTCAGGGTCGAGAGGAGTCAAAATTTTCTCGTAAAAGTTCGCGCGAAAACTTGACCAGCTAAAACCTGTTGGGTTAAGTGTTTGTAGTGGGTCTCCTGCAAAGGCAAAAGGTAAACTGTTAACAACACCACACGGCAGAAGGTATTTAGACCAAATAGATAGTCTTAAAATTAGTTGAAGTTCAACGCGCGTAAAGTCTTGAGCTTCATCACAAAAAATAGCCGCATAGCGCGCGGATAATATCTGTCCATCAGCAATTCCTTTTAGTACAGTTCTCGCCAAATCTTGGTCATCCCATAACTGCTCGTCTTTACATAAATTGCAATACCATTTCCAAATATGGTTATATATTTCTTTAAAATCATCATCAGAAACTTTCTTGTGTTCTGTTGGAATTTCTTCTATATATTCCTCAATACTTAGGTAATTATGAGACTCATCGACAAAATAATAGCCTTTTATATAAGTACGAATAACGTGCCAGCAAACTTCTGCACTATAGCGTTGTGAAGTAAAAGCTTTGTTATATCGCTTCTTAAATTCATGAAACGAAATATATTTACTACGGCTGAATTGAGTATTTATTATTCCTAGAGGTAAACACAAGAGCAAAAAAGATTGAAAAGGTTGAAAACATTCTTTCAATGAATCAATTTTTCCTGTAAGGTGATATGATTTTCCGATGTAGCGCGCGTAGCTTTTGAGAATTCGCTCTACTGTGTCACAAGCTCTTTCTGTCAAGCGCTCACTGTAAGTCAAAAATAAAGGTTTTGGCTGAATAAAACCCTCTGTTAGCGTACTATCAGTCATTTCCGCTAAATAAAGGTCGCAATAGTAAGCAAAGGCATAATGCAACATGGTAGACTTTCCGCTTCCAGCCCTACCATTAATAAACGCAGGAAAATTTATATTATGTAATAATTCTTCTTCTTCTCCTGACAAAGCTAGATTTGTATTCGGTTCTAACTCCATAACCTGCCAGTATTCTTGGTCGTAAACAATAAAGTCAGGGTAAGAACGACGAGCATAACGTGCAATATCACTTGCACTTAAATTACTATTACTTAACTGCTCACAGGCTGCTTGGCTTCCAAACAAGTTCAATTTATTACCAATATTAGCAATTTCTACATTTGTTGGTATCTTATCAAAGGCGCCGAGTAAAAAGAGAATTTCTCGACTTTGAGCATCTTGAGGACAAATGCGACTAAACAGCACAGAGTATCCAGTTTGCGCGTCGCTATATAGCTGAACTTTTGTATAGGGTGTATTTTGAATTTTATACTTTAGCGGCTCTGCTCCAACTAGTTGAGCAACAATATCATGAAAAATTGGTAATTGCTCAAAGCTAGAGGAGTTACGCTTCTGAAAATACTCAACCCAAACACTGCTCTCGTAAATTACCTTATCTTCCTGTTGCATCAAGGTCGGACGTTCTAGCCAACGACATAAATAATCTGGAATAAGAACTTCTTTAGAAGTAGCTTTGTCATGTGAGTCAAGCCATTCTTGTATATGACTCCGGTTTATATGTTGCTCACCCCATAACCTAGGATTATTCAAAAAATCGCGATATTCATTACCACCTCGCGATAAAATATGAGAGAAGTATAAAACTCGATTTTCCCCGAATAACTCCAAGCTCGCAATCAGACGTAAATTACCGATTCGCCTTATCCAATAAGGAAAGCGACTACTAAAAAGTAGACTGAATAATGAAGGGTCTGACTCAATTCGCTGTTTTAATGTTTCAATTAATGTTATTTGATGCGTTTGTGCATCCTTTGCTACTTGTGCTGATATGTAAATATACATAGACTTGATTCTCTCAAACAATCTACCTGAGCTTCTTTATCACTAAAGTTAGGTAGCATTGCCAAGCCTATAGAACTGACGCACCCAAACTTAAGCTGTATCCACCTAGACACAGTATTCCCTGTTCTAACTGAGAATTAACTCTGAGAGGAATATAAAAATTGTTGCATCGTATTGTGATTTTTGATAGTGCTTTAAGGGCGGGCAAGGATGCCCGCTCCACAAGAGTTAAGATGAATTTAATAGTATTTATGTTTTAATTGTTTTTTGCTACTGATTTTGCGGCACATTCAACTAAGGATATGTCATGTTGGCGATTTGCAGGCGCCTCTATATTATTTTCTGGTTGAACTGTTTTGAGTACTTCAGATGCACGTTGATACTGTCCGGCTTCTGCGTACCCTTGGGCAAGTGCTTGAATTGCTTTGTTTTTGGCAGGTTGAGATGTGAGGGTGTTAATTATGGCTTGTGCTTTATCGTACTGTTTGTTACGTGCGTATTCTAAAATAATGCTTGCGCGCGCTGTATCTTGCCAAGAGTTACCTGGCATTTGATTAACGAGTTTAATTGCGTCGTCAAATCTTTGTTTACTGGCATAGGCGCCTGGTAATTCATAATATGCAGAGCCACCTGGGTCAATTGCGACGATTGTTTTTTCAAGGTTTTTGGCTGGCTCTATTTGTCTATCGTTAATATATCTTTTTGCAATGGCAGCTAAAGCAGGCGCCTTGTAAACGTCATCTTTTATTGTAAGGACAAGTTTTTGGAGTTGAGGAAGTTGGCTTGTAGTTGCCTGTGATGCGATAGACTCTAGTGCTTTGCTTTGTTCGTACTCTTTTTTAATAGTTTGCGCTAACTGAATACCTTTATTAAAGTTACCTAGCCTTACATATTCAACAGCAATCCCCGATAATGCTGTTGCTTTGCTATCCTCATCTTTAATGCGATTTGCTATTTGCAACGCTTCTGTGAAACGATTTGCCGCTGCATACTCAATCGCAATATCTGCTAGTAGATAACCTTGCAGTTCTTGTGAACGCGAACGTGCATACTTCAAAGCTTGCGAGAATAAGCGGTCTGCCTGTTGTTTGTTTCCAGCTTTGGCATACTGGCGCCCAATTATTGCTAATCCCCGTGCTTTCTCAGTACTTCCTGCTTCGTTATTTATACTTTGGACAAGTTGGATAGCTCGGTTATATTGCTTTTTCTCTGCTAAGAGAGTTGCAATTGCTACTTTGGTTTGCTGTGGTATTAAATCATGATCCATCCGTTTGACTAATTGAATAGCTTGGTCAAATTGTCCTGCGTCTGCATATTTTAGTGATACATCCGCCCAATATTGTGATGTAAACTCCGCAGCTAAAATAAGTGGTCCTTCCCCTGCGCTAGGTTCACCAACACTTATATAGCAAGCAAGTGGAATACCTTTTAACTTAAGCTGTGTGTTTTGAGATTGATTA
Organism: Calothrix sp. CBUCES-K 9914; assembly: GCF_059640475.1. Taxonomy (NCBI): domain Bacteria; kingdom Bacillati; phylum Cyanobacteriota; class Cyanophyceae; order Nostocales; family Calotrichaceae; genus Calothrix; species Calothrix sp. CBUCES-K 9914. The sequence goes on along the minus strand of NZ_JBXXZH010000024.1, from coordinate 5,894 downwards.
TTATTTGCATATGTAATCTTTGTCTCAATTGGGATGGCGCCTACTCCAAGACACACTATGGTCAATGTAAATAAGATTGATTTGAATTTCACTGGTTTTAATTGATACCCTTGATTACTTACTGTTATAACATACTGGGCAAATTGCTTAAACAAGAATAATTAACCGTTTAGTAGAGAAGAACCCTCTTTTATCAACTTACAGTAAACACAATGTTATTAAACCAAAATTTTCAAAACAGCTTGAAAAGCTTAACTCTTGCAGGTTTACTGCTTTCCAGTTCTGCCTGCACTAACCTAATGACGCGCGCGGAATCATCTCAAAAAACTCTTATTAAAGAGGAATTATACTTTGGCTTATCCAGAGCAGGAGGAAAAACAGTCTCCGAGGTTGAATGGCAGCAGTTTCTTAACCGCGTTATTACACCACGGTTTAAAGATGGGTTAACTGTTGTGGATGCTAATGGTCAGTATCTTAACAGTTCCGGGGTACTAGTAAAAGAAAAGAGTAAGCTAATTATTTTGATTTACGAGGAAAATTCGACCAAAAATAAAATGGTTAAAGATACGATATCTAACTATAAACAAACATTCCGGCAAGAAGCTGTGTTGAGAGTGACCAGTGATGTGAAGGTGTCTTTTTGATTTGGACTAGGGGCAGGCAGGGATGCCTGCTCCACAAAAATATTTCAATCAACTATCCGTTACATCCGTTATATCCGTTGCTAATTACTATCAACAATGGGTTTATTTATTTCCTTACACTTATCTTCGGCAGCTTTGTAAGCATCAAGGTAAGGCTTATCACCCAGCATTACATCACCATAATACTCATATGGTGCATTCCCATATATAGGTAAAGGGTCATCTTCAGGATAATCTTCTTGCGACTCTTCAATAATCTCCTTTAAGTTCTCTATCGTAATTCGCTGTGCTGCAAAATACAATAACTTCTCAGCAGATTTATTGAGATGCTGTAAATTTGGGTCAATAATAGTATCTCCCACTTCAATCCACGCATGTTCAATGGGGCGATATGGTTGTCCCGGAAAAACCAAAAATCCTTGTACGTAAATCGCTCCCTCCGTCTCTAATGCTGCCTTATAAGCATTATCGAACGGCTTCTTCGACTTACTCTTTATACTTTTAGCGACCTCTAAAGACAGCGCCTTATCCAATTGTTTACTCATCCACAGCTTGAAAAACGAGCAGCAACAACATCCTAACACTCACCATCCGGCGCCGGACATTGGACATTGGACATAAATCTAAAATTATTCGTTATTTTTTCTCCACACAACTTTAATAGTACTAAAGTATTTTTATCTTACCTCTGTGTTCTCCGTGCCTCTGTGGTGAAATAATTTTTTTACCACAGAGTCGCAGAGAGCGCAGAGAGGTAGGTTGGGTGGAGGAACGGAACCCAACATATAAGGAAGGAGATAGAAAAGCATAGGGGGTAAAACTACAATGACCAATAACTCTGAAGAACCGAGAAAATTTGATGCAGTCAAAGGTGGACAAGTACCATCACCAGTTAACGGCGCCGTTTTAGGTGGTATAAAAAGACTACATCAACGCTTTACTTCCCTTGACGAACAAGTACGTCTTGAAGCTATTGCAAATGCTTCAATGTACGGTAATGAAGGAATAAATATTTTAGTTAAAGCGCTTAAAGACTCATCGCTGCAAGTCAGAGTCAACGCTTATCTAACTTTAAAACAATTAAATCAAGCAGAATTAGAAATTCGACGAGGAGTACATTTAAATATAGGTGACAAAATTTACTGTGTATACCGTACTGCACTTAGCTACGGTGATGACTGGTATTACTTTATTGACTCAATAGATGACGACGAGGATGAAGAAGAATATGATGAAGAGGATAAGTATGAAGAAAAGTTCCAGTTTTATAAACCGCTTTTAGATGAAGATGAGGACGGCTACTTACACTATATTACCGATGCAAGAGAGAAGTGTGAAATGGACGGGATTTTATATCATCTAGTACATAGCTACGATAAACCAGATTTAAACTCTCTTCACATTTCCATAGATAGAGCGGAGACCACAGCAAAGTGTTTACATCGTCAGCAACTTTTGCAACTAGATGAAGAATTAGGACATATTTACATTCAATATGACCATGAAAATGAGGTATTAAGCCAGTGGTGTCAAGAAAACAATGTATCTATAAAATGTAATGAAAATGAATATGCATGGGACTTTCAAGCTAGAATATTCAAAAAATTACAAAAATTTTCAGATATTGACCTTCTAAATAGATACTGGGAATTTATTCTACCCAAGTCCAGGCGCCTTGCATTTGTCCACGAATGCATTATTGACAGAAAATGCTACTTACAAGGTAGCTTATTAAATATACAACAACCCTAAATTATCTATCCCTCTTCTTCTCTTCCTTTGTGTACGAGCGTGTACTTTGTGGTTCGTCATAAAAATATTGTTTTCACAAATCAATACAAATAAACTTAGCATGGCTGAATACTTTTGCTTATTATGTGGGAACCATATATATAAATATCATTATATATTATGCAAAAAAACTCTCAAGAACCAGGAAAATTCGATGCAGTCAAAGGCAGACAAGTACCACCACCAGTTAGTGGCGCCGTTTTAGGTGGAATAGAAGGATTGCGTCAACGCTTTGCAACAGGGAATGAACAAATACGTCTCGACGCTGTGGCAAATGCCTCTATATATGGCGATGAAGCATTAGATATTTTAGTAAAAGCCCTTAAAGACACATCATTACAAGTTAGAGTCAAAGCTTACAAAATATTGAAAGAGTCAAATCAAGCAGAATCAGAAACTGCTAAAGGGATACTTTTAAGAGTTGGTGATATTAGTTATAAAGTTTATATCTCAGCAATTGATTACGATGATGATTACTATACAATTCTCGATTCAATGCAAGCAATTCAAGAACATCGTTTCGAGTATGATGAATCACCATCATTCATCAAAACCTTTTTTCTGAAAGAAGATGCAGAAATTTTTGCAAACGAAATCCATATGAAAATTTTAGAAGGTGAAAATTTAACTGATGCTAATTGGAAAAACTTCTTAAAATCTAAAGCTGCTTTTTTATTAAGTCATAGCGATTTATCTGGTTTTTATCGGAACTTTGAACTACAAATAACTGATTGGTGTAAAATGCACAAAATTAATTTATTGAGTGAGATAGATGAAGATGACTTTGAATTTCAAGAGAAAGTTATACAATATCTTGGACAAAGCGGACAGTATCAATTACTTGATGAGCTTAGGGAATTACTTGGAATAAGAAAATTCGCTTTTGTCCACGAAGAAACAATTTTAGAGGACAGCTACTTGAAAATAAAGGATAACATCTAATGCTTGGACTCAGTATTACAGCTATCGGACTTCGCACAACTAATCAGTGCATGGAAATTTTTCAAACACTCCAACAACCAATGCAGCTTGATTTTATTGAACTTGCTATCGGTAGTCCTTGTGATATTAACTTTGATTACCCCGATGTCCCAATTATTCTACACGATTCCTGTCTTTACAAAGACGGCATTCGCAAACGGCTTAGTTTACAACATCCTCAAACCTGGCCCCCATATGCCGAGTTTATCAAAAACCATGATGTACGCGCACTCTCACTTCATGCACCTTTACAACGTGATATTACAAAGCATGAATTAGAAGTTGCTTTATCTAAGCTGGAAGATACTCTTGGTGTTCCAGTATATGTTGAGGTTATGCCGACAGAAGAATACTGGTGTTCTAGCTTCGATACTTTAGTAAATCATCCTTTATTGCTTGATGTATCTCATATTCTGATTTGGCGCCAGGGTAACTTAGATTTAACCAAAGAAACTTGCCTAAGACTTTTAGACTCTGTACAGGTTGGAGAAATACACCTTAGCCATAACAAAGGTAAAGCTGATACCCATGATTTGATACCAGCTGATGTTTGGTTTGCTGGATGCATTCAAGAATGGGGCGCCAGCTATTTTGTCACTTTCGAGAGTTTGCCAAAACAGTATGCAGAATATGAAAGATTAGACAAACGCAAATTTTAGAAAAACAATTAACCTACCCAGACAAGTAATCTGTTTGGTACAAATCTACTATAAATAAATGCTTCTGCTTGTTGTGTGGGAACTATATATAAAACAGTATCGTTAAGTGCTATGGTAAAAGACTCTGAGGAACCAAGAGAATTTGATGCAGTTATTGGTGGACAAGCTTCTCCACCAATTAGCAGCGCCGTTTTGGGTGGTATAAAAGGTTTACGCCAACGCTTTGCTTCCCTGAACGAACAAGTACGTCTTGATGCTATGTCAAATGCCCCACATTACGGTAATGAAGGAATAAATATTTTAGTTAAAGCACTAAATGACACATCGCTACAAGTCAGAGTCCATGCTTATAAAATTTTAAAAGAGTTAAATCAAGCAGAGTCAGAAATACGATTAGGCATTCGCTTAAACGTAGGTGACAAAATTTACTGCGTTTATTATTCGTCATTTTACTACAATGATGAATTTTACAGCCTAAAAGATTTAATTGATAAAAATGATAAAGATGAAGATCGACTGTTCTATCAACAACAATCAGGAAAAAGAATTAGAATCTTTTCATGTTAATGAAAGTCAAGCAAGGGAAGCTGCTAAGTATTTACATAGTCAGCGGCTTCTAGAACTCGATGAAGAAATAGGAAATATCGATTGTCAATTATCCTATGATACAAAGCAACTAAACCAGTGGTGCCAAAATAAAAATTTATTTCTAAAGTGTAAGAAATCAGAATCGTTTTTGGAGTTTCAAAATCGAATATTTAGAACTTTGCAAAAGCATTTAGACATTGAGCTTCTCAACAGATTTTGGGGATATACCGTAGGTGTGAAACGCCTTGCATTTATCCACCAACTTATTATTGATAGAAAATCTTACTTGCAGAGCCGTTTTCTAAACACACAGCAGCCATAATAAGAATTGTCAACTCTTCTTCTCTCACTTTGCGTTCTTAGCCCAACCTTTTTATAACAAAGACCAACTGAGCCAGTGGTGTAAGTTTTCAACCATTGGGGGTATGAGCGTAATAAATAAACCGACACAGTTCGTTGCATCGGTTTTTATAATTTAATATTAGGTTCAGGCGCCTTTATGCAAAAGCAGATGCTTGAGGTTTGGCGAAAATCATTCTTCCTGCGGATGTTTGTAGTGCGCTGGTAACGGTGACGCGAACTTCGCCACCTACATAAGGACTACCTTCTTCAACGACGACCATTGTGCCATCGTCGAGATAACCTATACCTTGACTTGGTTCTTTTCCTTCTTTGAGAATCTTAATATCGATGTTGTCTCCGGGCAAGTAACTCGGACGAACTGCGTTAACTAAGTCGTTGACGTTGAGTACTGGTACTTTCTGAACGCTGGCAACTTTAGATAGATTGTAGTCGTTCGTTAACAATGTTCCGTTGATTTCTTGCGCGAACTTGACTAACTTGGCATCGACGGTTGCTATATCGTCATAGTCTGAGGAATTTATAATTATACGTTCGGGATAAGTTTCTCGAATACGGTTGAGAATTTCTAGTCCGCGTCTTCCTCGTACTCGCTTTTGGTCTTTGCTTGCGTCGGCGACTTGCTGTAATTCCTGTAGTACGAATTGTGGTACTATTATAGAACCCTCTAAAAACCCTGTTTCTAAGAGTGCTTCAATACGACCATCAATAATACAGCTTGTGTCTAAAACTTTTGTACCAGCGGGTTTTAGTGTCCCTTCCACTACCAACGCTCCGACGTTGCTAGGATTAATAAACCTCATTAATCCTCGTCCGTGGGTGTCGGCTAAGTTCATACCACTATAAGCTAGTACAATACTACCGACTACTG
>NZ_JBXXZH010000023.1:0-66118 GCF_059640475.1 Calothrix sp. CBUCES-K 9914 | reverse complement strand
ACAAAATCTTGATAGCATAGCATTGTCCGCAAAGCAAGTTCCTTGGAAAGTGATTATTTGCGGGTTAATCGTGGGAAGCTTATTTGCATCGGCGCCTTTTGCTGTACTGTATCTAATTAGCTTGATGACCTCGCCAAGCAGACTAGTTACTTATATTGATAATGATAATGGTATCGAAATCAAACGACCCTTAGATTGGGAAGTTCGTCGTATCAATAACAGCTTTATCGGGGATATAGTGCAGTTTATATCGCCAAAAGCTTTAGGTGATAATTTTCGAGAAGCTGTAACAATAAGCGTTGAGAAATTTTCGGGAACGTTTAAGCAGTATACACAATCAGAACTTCAGGACATCCGACTCCATCTGAAGTCAGCAAGTATTAATACTCAGAATACTAGTACTCTTGACGGACATCAAGCATCAGAAATGGTATACACAGCGAAGGAGGGGAGCAAAACCACCAAGTACTGGAAAAAATCTACTTTAGACAACAAACAAATTTATACAATTACCTATGCAGCCAACGTTGTTGATTACAACAAGTATTTCCCAACAGTGAAGCAGATGGCAGAGACATTTCATATAAATATAAACAATATAAATACGAAAAGTCATAAACACCGCGCGGAAGCAGGAAAAAAGTGATAATTAAGGAAAGTATCTACAACTTCCCCCTTCCTCCTACTGTACCAGCTACTGTACCAACCCCGCGCGTAAAGCACGCACAGCAGCCTGAGTACGGTCAGCTACGCAAAGTTTGCTGAGAATACCACGAACATGAGTCTTAACAGTACCAACAGTCAGATAAAGCTTGCCAGCAATTTCCGCATTGTCGCATCCTGCAACAATCAACTCTAGTACTTCTTTCTCTCTTTGAGTTAACGGGTAAGCTACAATTGTCTTCTCGATATCTGGGTCAATACCTTGAATTACGACACGTTTTCCACTATCCGCACTACCCTCACTGTCAGTACGTAATTGTCGCAGCACAATATCCGCTATTACCGAGTCTATCCACGAAGTACCACCAGCTGTAGTTTTTACCGCTTTAATTAAATTCTCGCTCTCGATGTCTTTCATACAGTAAGAATCTGCTCCTGCTGCAAAAGCAGCTAAAACAGTGTCCTCACTATCCTGCATCGTCAGCATTAGTATTTTTGTATGATTATCTTCGTCTTCCGCTTGATACTGTCTAAACAGACGTGTTAGCTCGACACCATCGATATCGGGTAAACCGATATCGATCGTAGCAACATCTGGCTTGAGGGTTTTCAGAAGATGTAGCCCCTGCTTCGCATTGGCAGCTTCACCGACTATCTCGATTTCGGCATCAGCTTTTAAAGCAGCCCTCAAACCCATTCTGGTAAGGTTGTGGTCTTCAATTACGAGAACCTTGACATTGCTCATGGCTGTCTCTTCTCTACCTAACTTTTTCTAATGTAATTTAATTCAGCTATTTTAATCAAATGTTTATGTAAATAGGAAGGTGACAGATAACTTCATCTATCGCTAGCTGCAATGTATACTGGCATACGACCTCCGTGAGAAGGGTAATGGTACACATCTCACAACATAAAGCTAATTTTTGCGTCTTTCCGCAGAGAGATTATACCAGCAATCTGAATCATGATACATAAGAATTTATAATATTTCACACAAAAAATCCCGGCTTGTCTAAGCAAACCGGGACTATATTACCTCACAAAACCTATGAAAACTAGAGGTGAAAAAAGTTTAACGAGGAAAAAAACCTTAAAATAATGGTTTCTTTGTTAAAAAATTCCTTGATAATGCCTCAAAACTAGTCAAGTTGTTTTTTAACTTCGTCTTTAATGTTCTCTGCGGTATGACGAAGTTGTGCTTCTGCTTGCTTTGCTTGACCTTCGGCTTTATCGTTAGGATTGCCAGTTACTTCACCAACTACTTCTTGAATTTTGCCTTCGATATTTTTCGCAACAGCTTCTACGCGATTTTCAATGCTCATAACTTGCTCCTTAATTAATTGCTATTAGATGTATATAGTTACTAACTAGACTTACAAACTACTGCAAATCAAAGTTATACATTTATATTATTATGAATGATTATATTTAACTTCTATCTTCAGATTATGATTAAATTTATTCAGTTTGTCCATTGTATATAACTATATAAATAATCTATTCGTCTTTTTGATGTAATTACTAAATCATTAGGCATAACGATTAATCTGACTCTTCCTCCATTTGGCTAAAACTGTTTATGCCTTAAGATAGACAATCTAAGATTTATATTCATGATATGTTAAATAACTTTGTGATAATGGTAACACTTAGCTTTTAGATGTATACATTAAGTAAGATAGAATTTCCGCAAAATTTAAGATTCCGGACTTCTTCAAGAAGTTCGGAATCTTAACACCTCCCAATACTGTCCGGTTAAGGATAAATTGTAATGATTTCCTAAATGTAGAGACGCGATATATCGCGTCTCTACAAGGTTTTCGATTTATCTAGGATTTTTTAACCGAGCAGTATCATAACACCTCCAACTAATATGTAAAGATATGTAAATAAATAATAAAATAAATATAAAGGATTTTGTAAAATGTCTTAACATTATGAAGGATTGGAATTATGCACTCAATTGATATACACATTTAGGTAAATGTTTGAGAGTGAAGATAGTACCATGCGATTTTTAATATTAGCTCGTTAGATAGAATGAAAAAAATGAAGTTTGGTTTTTAATGATTGTTAACAGAAGAAAAGCTTAAATTGAAATTCATTCATAGGAGACAATCAGATGAGCGGTATTATTGCATGGGTGGTATTAGGTTTAATCGCAGGCGCCATTGCTAAAGCTTTTTATCCAGGTCATCAAGGTGGTGGTATTTTCTCCACAATTGGATTAGGTATTTTAGGTGCCATGCTCGGTGGCTACTTAGGTCAAGTTTTGTTGGGAAGCAGTTCGGCAGCAGCAGCATCGGTAGGAGCATTTTCTATTGGAAGCATAATTTTCGCGGTACTTGGTGCCATGCTGTTAATCTTCATCTGGGGTTTAGTAACTCGTCGTACTGTTTAATAAGTGCTTAGTAGGAAGTGCTGAGTGCTGAGTACTGATTATTCTAGTCCTCAGCACTCAGCACTATATATATAGAGATATATAGAGGAGGTATATAGAGATGTTTTCTGGGTCATCTGGAGAAAAAAGAGCAGTAGGTGTGTTTGCCCGACGTTCGGATGTAGAGTCAGCGCTTCGTGAATTAAAGAATGCTCATTTCCCAATGGACAAAGTTTCTGTAATAGCGCGCGATGCAGAACAGGTAGAAGAAATAGCAGGTGTTGAAGTTAAAGAACACACCGATAATAGAGCAGAGGAAGGCGCCGTTACAGGAGCTTTGACTGGTGGTGCCGTGGGTGGTTTGACTGGTTTACTCGTTGGTTTGGGTTTATTGGCAATTCCTGGCATTGGGCCTGTTATGCTAGCAGGAGCAACCGCAACAGCACTTGCTAGTACATTAGCTGGTGGAGCAATTGGTGCTGCTGCTGGTACGTTAGGCGGCGCCTTGGTAGGATTAGGTATTCCCAAAGAAAGAGCAGATGCCTATAGCGATTTAGTTTCTAAAGGTTACTATCTAGTAATAGTTAATGGAATACCAGAAGAAATAATTCTAGCTGAGAGAATTCTTCGTAACCGTGGTGTGGAAGAATGGGGAATTTATAATTTACCAACACCTCCCACTAGTGGCATTAAGTACGCTATTGGTATCTTTAGAATGCGTCAAGAAGTAGAAGCTGCATTCAATGAACTTAGAGAGAATGGCTACGACATGAATCGAGTTTCCGTCGTTGCCAAGGGTTCAGGTCCAATTCCAGATATTGCTGGAATCGATATCAGCACTCCCAAAGATGATTTTTCAGCATTAGAAATACCTCATAACGCTGTTAAGGAGTATGAGTATCGGGTAAAACTAGGTGACTTTTTAGTATTTGTCAGTGGTACAGATACTCAACTTGCAGGTGTCAGAGATATTTTAGAGCGCAACGGAATGGAAGAACTTGGTATTTACAGCCCATCTGTTGTCAGCTTAACAAGCAGCCAGCAAGTGTACGAACAAAAAGCTGTTTTTGAAACGACTTGAAGAACGCGCAAATATTATATTCAAAGCGGATGTGACGGATAATTTATCTGTTACATCTATTGTCTAGTTTGCAAAAATATCTTAACCCTTACGATAGATACTATTTAATTTTATCTGTCCAAGGTATTAATCAAAATATAACGCACGTAATACTTAAGTCGTATTCTATCCGGAGGATTAATTTTAAAAATTAAGCTAGTTTCTACAGGTAAGTCGAGTTTTATTCTAGAGATTGATTTATTTACATATACTTTTAAATTAAAAATTAATTAAGCTATTTAATTAAGCTATCAAGGAGCAAATTATGAATTTCAATCGTTTTATCAAACCCATCCTCCGTTCTTTCCGTTTCGTTATCGTCGCAACACTGTGCGTAACTCTACTTTTTTCTAATACTTTAAGCGCGCAAGCTATTGGCGCCAAGAAAAGCGCTGACACCGAAGCAACCGAGCAACTAAACCAAATTCAAAAACAAACTGATGAAGTAGCTCGCAAGGCGCCTCTTTCTCTCGAAGAAACCCAAGCTAAAACTCAAAAAGGACTTAACGAAGTTCAAGGTGACGCTGATATCGATAAAATGAAGCGTCCTGAAAACACTGGAACCGCTACCAGTGTCGAAGACCAAATAGATAACATCTTGGGCAAAGTAACTGGTAAACAGTAATACAAGAGTGCAATACATTGAGAAGCCTGGTTAAACACAACCAGGCTTTTCGCATTCTATCAACTCTGATGAATGGTGCCGCAAGTTATACGTGAAACTAGGCTAAATTTGACAATATATATATAGATAAACACATATTTTGACTTAACTGGAAAAAATGATTGATTACGCCAAATACAATGTGATCTATGACGGAAACTGTAACCTTTGTGTTACCCTTGTGCAATTGTTAGAGAACCTTGACCAAGGAAAATTATTTAGTTACACTCCCATGCAGGATAGTCAAACGCTTGCACAATGGAACATAACACCTTCTGACTGTGAAATGGGAATGATTTTAATTGATGCAAACTCACCGTCACGACGTTGGCAAGGTAGTAACGCAGCAGAGGAAATTGGGCGCCTGTTACCGATGGGCAGTATATTTGTTGATGCATACCGAGCATTACCCGGAATAAAATGGGTAGGGGATAAGTTCTACGAACAAATCCGCGATAACCGTTATACAATCTTTGGCAAACGCGATAGTACGTATAAGTCTCAGTTTTGCACTGAGTGCAGTACGACCAATATCTAGAGACGTTACATCTAACGTCTCTACAACAACATTGTTTTTTCAAATGCGGCAATTTGAGATTGCCAATTTTGAATCAACTTAGCTTTTGTACTATCATCGACAAAAGCATATTCTAAGCTGTTGCGCGCGAGTTGCTTGACTTCATCCCAAGTTATATTTGGATGTGACAAAACAGCGCGCGTAAATTCTTCGGTAATGTCACTGCCAAATATTCCTGCATCATCAGTATTTAGGGAAACTGGAATTCCTATTCGCATCCATTTCAAAAACGGGTGTTTCTCTAAAGGTAGTTTTAATAACAGGTAATTACTAATAGGACATGCTTCGATCAATATCTTACGGCGCCGCATTAAGGTGATTTCAGGAGTATTCGGTTGAGGTGATGCTTCTAAATTAACACCATGTCCAATACGTTCGGCGCCTAGTAATATTGAATCACGAATATGCCAGTCCCATTTTGTGCGTTCACCTGAATGTATCGATAAGCGTACTGCTGGGTACAAACGACGTAAAGTCAATATATAGTCATCAACTGCAGATGGTGAAGCTATTTCTTGTCCAATTTGTACATCTTCTGAATATTCATTACCAACTAAATTTATCCCAGCTACGGCATTTCCCACAGCATCGTTCGCTGCTGCTAGTTCAAACGCTATTGGTAGTTGAGTAAATAATCTAGCACTCGTGCGTCGAAATGATAGCATAAACCTTAATTCGACTCGTTCATTTTCTGGTAGGTCTTGGTTCGCTGCTTGCACTGCTGCGAGTAGACTACTCATATGCTCGCGCGCTGCGGTTAAGTTCAGCACTTTATATTCGTCTGCTTTACTGGCGCCAACCGGATTATTCGGAAACGGTGATAGCATAACTTCAACATAACTCAAATGATGGCGCCGAGCGTTTTGAATTGTTTGAGCTAACATTTGACGAATAATTTCAGGGTTCCCCGTTAATGCATCACCACGAGCGAACACTGCGTTGAAAAATACATTGTTCGGGTTTGCTTCGGTCTCAGCTATCCGAAGCGAAGCACGATAAGCAGCAAGCTGTTTTCGCTCAACTTCTGTACTAGGATTGAGAAGTTTGGCAACAGGAACAAAAATAGCGTTAGTATCTGGGTCAGGAGCAGTTTTTTCTAAAGGTACAGCAATAAATTTGTATGCGTTTGCATCATCTGACGCGAAGCTTTGCTTAGGTACACGAATAAAATAACGATACTGTTTTGACTGTGCTGCTAATTCGAGCAAACGTTCAGGTGCGATACTACCACTGAGGTGAGTGTGAAGCTCTCCACCTTTAGGCATTTTTTGCAAAAACGCGCGAAGTTGCTTTTGATCACGTCGATAAATAGCAAATTTGGCGCCATATTGAGATTGGACGGCTTGAAAGCTAATTGCTGTTTGTAATAAACTTCCGCCAAAGGTAATGCTGCAAACTATCCCCAACCCAACAGCAAAAGCAACAAGGCGCCGATAAAATTGCTTCATAAGATTACATGGTAAGTGGGAAACGAGCGTGAATGCGCGTCCTGGGAGGGAAACGACTCAAGCGATTTTAATTCTCCCAAGGGGAGACACTTCGTGAACGCAGTGGATGTTCGCCATGAGTTGTAAGTTTTGAATTTACAATCAGATGGAATTGCATTTTGAGTTAACCGTTTACCAGTAGTTAAACTGTGCAAACTAATTGTTTTTCTGTTTGGGTCTTTTTTGGTTGGTGATTCTTGCCACCCACCAACATAACAGAAGCCATATTTTTTATGTTTCACAATTGAACCGCGCTTAAACCCAGCGCTTAATGTTCCACCATAACGTGGCCTAATATGTCCTTTTTGATGTTGCAACCTATGTAATTGCCTGCGGTGAAATTCAAGCGGGATTACTTCTATTAATTCGGTGTTATCTGGTTTGTTGTGTCCTTCTGTGTACCAATTCGCTAATACCCAAGAGTCAACACAGTGCGCTTCAAACTTGTTAGATAGCTTGTTTTTTGACTTTTTTAATCCCAGAGATTGGCGTAGTTCGTAAGTATACATTCCTGTTTTAGTTTCTAGCATTGCTAGTTTCTTTAATTCGGAATAAAACCACTTTTTACCAACTTCCAAAGGACTAAACATTACATTGTATTTTCTTGCCCCCTTCCATGTTTTAGCCTTAATATCTTCGACAACAAACACGGTAACAGGAAACATCGAAGCTAACCACGTACAAATACGTAATTTCCACAGCCATCTCGACTTAGTTGATGGTGGCAATTTCTGCTTGTTAGCAAGTCGATTTTTTCTGTTTTTACGGCACGGAGTATTACGGAATCGTCTAGCGCGTCGCATATTGCTACGTGTTTCCACATGGTCTTTTACCCAATCAACCGCATGAGTTTGTACGTTTAGATAAGTATGAGATTTTGATTTAACCGTAAAACCTTCACGCTTTGAACCAGGGTCTATACCAATCGCAATTGGTTGATAATTCCTGTCGCTTGGCTCTACATTTAATCGAACACAAAATACTCCTTTTCTCCAAAATGGTGTTGCTTTTTTCTCTTTAATCCAACGTCTTGCCCTGCTCGGTTTTGTCGGCATTAAAGGACGTTGATTTGAATCTACTACTGGTACAAACATGGTTTTAAATATAAATCAACCAGTGAGCAAGCCTGCGGTGTCGGTTTCCGTCCCGTAGGACTTGCGAACCCGTAGGGTATTGCTACTAATTGTGTGTACATCCCATCGCTACTGACTGTCAGAGAGGTTAAAAACTTGGGAGGTATTCTTAACATCTGGTGAGCTACCACGCCCAGACAGTTCAGTTGAGGTTGTTAACCTCCAAGCTAGACACTGTTTTAACTCGATGAAGAAAGTGGTTAGTTTTCTTATTTCAAGCTCAGAGGCGCTGATTCCCTGAGTCAGTGACTCTTAAGTTACTTATATTTTCCCAGGTGATTATAACTGCATTTCTGTCAAAATATACCTCTGAAGTTAGGTGACAACCTGTAGTGCTGTAAACCATAAGTCAGATCAAGGCTGCATCGCAGAGTATCGCAACAGTACACCTATAGGCGATGTAAAGGACGGTGTGTAAAAGTATATTAATGATATTTATGGAATTTATTTAAGGAGAATTCTAGTCCTGACGATATTGTAAGTTCTGTGATCATCAAAAATTTACAACTCAAATATTTACAGAAGTTTACAAAATTAAGCACAAAAAGTATTCAAATTGACAGCAATTTTGTGTCAGTCTGCCAAAATCCGTAAAAATACATCTAATAACTGTAGCTATGGACTATAGTTACCTACTACTCGGAGATAAATATGAGTGATAATTCCGCAGGTCAAATGACTTGGAAAGCACCCGGTACAACCGATTGCAGCTTGCACCTCCGGCACAGCGATATGGAACCCTGGCGCCCTTACCAAGATTTTCCGCAGTACTTTCTCCCTGACCCACCAGGCTTTTCAGAAGGATATGCGACCTTCTTAGCACTGTTAAAGAAAAATTGGCAGTCAATGTAAATAAGCTTTGGATGACACAGACTACAAATTCTATATAAGAGCCTATAGCTTCTTCCGAACTGATTTATACATGTTGCAACATTTTTTAATGTTAAGATATGTGAACGTCTTTTGGAAGAGCTTGACCAAACGTCAAGTATATGATGGTGTAAACTAAAGAGGTATAAGACTCCATGACAACTACAGTACAGATAGCACAGCAGACACTAGAATCTTTAGCAGAGGGATTCTTCGAGCAAACCGAAGGAAATTGGCACTCAGAGCGACGTTATTACACTTTGAAAAGTGGTCAAATAGAAGAAGTTGTAAGTTATATCACAGTTAAATTTTTAGAAAGGGGCAATGAAGAATTGTTAAAGCTTGCCCAAATGCACGAGTTAGAAGATTCAACAGCGATAATTTGCGGCGCTCTCACTACCTGGGAAAGTAACTATTCACAACCGGGACGCAAACCAACTACAGGTTCAACAGTATTTGGTATTCAAGGAGATATTTTGTATCGTGACCGTGGTTTTGCCACATCGAAACCAGTCACAGCTAAGTACCAGATGCGTGACCCGAAAACATTGCAATTGCGAACTGAGTACAGCGGTTCAGTGTTCGAGGAAGAAATCAAACTTATTGGTGCAAGTCACCGTACCCGCCAAACAATTATCTCGCGCGCGGGTGAGGAAATTATGATTGGACAGTATTTGGAAAGAAGAATATAAGAGAGTGCTGAGTAATGAGTGCGCTCGTGCTGAGTAAATTAAAAACTCAGCACGAGCGCACTCAGCACTTTCTACTCATTGAGACTTTCGCGCGTGGTACGACGGGTATAGGAGTTCCAAACATCAAGTTCGGAGGGTGGACTGTTTTTGAGCATTGCGCGCGAGTCGTCACTCAATCCTTGAACTAAAGAAAAATCCGCACCAGCAATACTAACTAAATTATCTAGCATTGCATCTGTTAAATCGGCGGCACGCAGGTCGCAACCGCGTAAGTCACATGACATCATTCGTGCATCTCGTAAAAATGCACCTGTAAGAAAAGCTTGACTTAAATTGGCACTGCTTAACGCGGCGCCTTTTAAATTTGCTCCTGTTAAGTCTACTCCACTTAAATAGGCGCCTCGTAAATTTGCACCTTGTAAATCCGCATTTCTTAAGTTAGCAGTACATAAGTATGCACCATTTAAACTAGCACCTGGACCAACGGCGCCACTTGATTTGTAGTTAAATCCTTCGCTCCACAGGGTTTTACCGTCATAGCGCGCTAGCTGTAATTTAACGTCCGTGAGATTTGCACCAGTTAGATTAGTTCCTTCTAGAATAGCTCGGTTTAAATAAGCTCCACTCAAATTAGCTCCACTTAAGTCAGCTTCCGACAAGTCAGTACCGCGTAAGTCAGCACCACTTAAATCAGCACCAGATAATACTGCTTTACTAAGATTGGCGCCGAGTAAACTAGCACCCTTCAAGTTAGCGTTTTTTAAATCCGCAGCTTGAAGATTTTGCTTGTACAAATCGATGCGACCATTATCCGAGGCGCCGTTTGCTTTTATTGCATCAATAACTTCAGTATTTATCATTTTTTTATATACTTCGGTTCATTTTATAAATTACGATTTTTCTAAATATACCAACTTTACTACCTCAAAAATAAAATTCACGACACTCTTTTCTGTGTGTGGAGACGCGATTAATCGCGTCTCTACTGTCGGGCGTAGTAAAAAGAAGATTGGCAACGGATATAAACGCGAATAGTTGATTTTGATTAAGGCACCTAAATTAGTATATTTATTTACCACGGAGACACAGAGGTTGCAGAGGTAAGAGTAACAGATATTTAATATCGGCACCAACGCCCTAAAATTAAAAACTTAACCAAAATCCCTAGGAATATATGTCTCTATGGTAAATTTTTAATAAAATCAAGGATTAAACAATGCATTTAATACCACCTTTAACAATGAGTGACTTCTTTCGTAAAAGCGAGGGAACATGGTTTACACAGCGCGCGGTTCATCACTTTGATTTAGTCGAAGACGAATCAGGAGAATCAAATTTAACAATTGAAGTACTTAAAAAAGATGACCCACGAGTTCAAGAAATATGTGAATCTCAAGCAATAGACCCCGAACTTGCGACTTGTGGCGCCAGTTTTGCATGGCAAGTCAACTTAGACAAACGCGACTTAACTTCTAGAAACGCAGCAATATTAGTTGATGTTCCAGATACAGCAGGTACAGGGAAACTACTTCGTAATCAAGGTTATGTGGAAACTATTCCTGTAGTTAGTAGATACCACTTTACACCAGAAGGAGTGTTAACTATTGATACTGATTATGACAATAATCAAGGTCAAGAACGCTGTTGGTTTGTTACAGATGACTTTAGGGTGCGTGTTAGTAGCGTGCGAATGATGAACGGTGTTAACTTAATGACTTATTGTTCTGAACGTCGATGTGTTTCTGACCAGACATTAGAAGCAATGATCAAACGAAACCAAGAAAGAAAATGATGTTAATAAAGGAAAGGAAGAAAACTTTATATTCATTAAGGAATGTTGCTTTGTTTATCAGATTTGAGACTAGCGGCAAATACATACCTTATGGTCATAGAAAAGGTAGAAAAAATATTCCTTTATGTACAAGCCTTTCCTGAATTTTTTAGAAACAGAGCTATTTGAGCGATTTGATTTGCAACAACGTGCGATACCTGCTGGCTTAGAAGTCAATGTCAGTGAACGAGGTAGAAATCCTGCAACGATTCGCAGTTGGTGTTATGAGTGTCGCGAGTTAAGAAAAATCCGCTATACATATATAGATGCAGGAGAGGGAGCGCAGATATTTAATAGCGTGATATATCCGGCATATCATTATGATTTACCACTATTAGGAATTGACTTTTTATCGTTTGGAAAAGTTAAAAATTTAATAGTGCTAGATTTTCAGCCGTTATTTCAAGATGAAGAATATCAGCAAAAATATATAGAGCCGCTCAGTTTTTTACACAGTAAATATCCTGATTTGGCGCAAAACTTAGAAATGAAGTTTTACGATGCAAATCAATATTTCTCAAAGTACCTATTATTTGCTAAAACCGATGTGCAAACAGTTGCAACACGTGTATATGAGGCATTTCAAGATTATCTAAATTTGTACTGGCAAATGCTTGCTTCTACGGAGCCACTTACAGATGCAAGTGACATTCAACGCATCATCAAAGCACAAAAAGACTATGACCAATACAGTGCCGAACGTGACCCAGCTTCAGGACTTTTCAGCAGCTATTTTGGTTATGAATGGTCAGAGAGATTTTTACACGAATTTCTATTTGAAGATTCTGCACCTTTAACTGTCGGCGCCAAAAAGTAAGGTTTATGCTTTATCAACCATTTTTAGATTATGCGGTTTCGTATATGAAAGCGCACTTGGAACTTGAACCCTATCCGATACCATCTGGGTTTGAGTCGAAGTCAGCGATGACTGGTAAGGGCAAAAATCAAGAAGTTGTTCTGACTACCAGTTATGCTTTTCAAACACCTAAGCTACGTCAAATTCGTGCAGCGCATGTACAGGGTGGCAAGTCTTTACAAGTCCTCAATTTTGTAATTTTTCCACACCTCAATTACGATTTACCCTTTTTCGGCGCCGACTTAGTAACGCTTCCGGGAGGGCACTTAATCGCTTTGGACATGCAACCTCTGTTTCACACTAGCTCATATCAGGCTACTTACACCGAGCCAATACTAGAGATATTTCATCAGCACCAAAAACATCTACCTTGGGGAGGAGATTTTCCAGAAGAAGCACAACCGTTTTTTTCGCCTGCGTTTCTATGGACTCGTCCTCAAGACACGGCAGTTGTAGAAACTCACGTTTTTGCGGCTTTTAAAGATTATCTTCAGGCTTATTTGGATTTTGTTGAACAAGCTCAACCAATAACTGATGGGCGCCTTCTTGCCGATATCGAACAGTCACAACTGCGGTATTTACGCTATAGAGCAGAAAAAGACCCAGCGCGCGGAATGTTCAAACGCTTCTATGGCGAAGAGTGGACTGAAGAATATATTCACGGCTTTTTATTTGACTTAGAACGGAAATTAACAATGGCATCAGCGTGAAAACCTGATTATTACGTTGATCATTGCTTCACTATGAGGTTAAATATGAAGTTATGTAACGGAATGCGACAACAAAACAATAATTTGTAACGAAAATTAGGCCTCAAGCATTGTATAAATTAAATTTGTAAGGGAAAAAAGCAGGACGAGGTTGACCGAAGTGTTGCTTATTCGTGCTTTCAAGCCTTTTATCCAAATATAAAGTTTTGTTAAAAAAATTTAATCTATTTGGACAAAAGCGATTAAACTGTATAGCAGATGTCTATTTTCCCTTTTAGAGCTGCTGTTGCAGTCTGACATCAGTAAAGACTGAAAGCTTAGGGTGAGTGCTTAAGAGATTTCAGTTTTGAAACAAAACAAAGTCGAAAATCAAGCAGATAGGAGATTGGATCGATGTTAGATGCGTTTGCCAAAGTAGTTTCCCAAGCAGATGCTCGTGGTGAATACCTGAGTACCTCTCAGTTAGATGCTTTGATGAACATGGTTCGTGAGGGCAACAAGCGCATGGACACAGTAAACCGCATTACCAGCAACGGTTCAGCAATTGTTGCTAACGCGGCTCGCGCATTGTTTGCAGAACAGCCTCAGCTAATCGCACCTGGTGGAAACGCTTACACCAGCCGTCGTATGGCTGCTTGCTTACGCGACATGGAAATCATTTTGCGCTATGTAACCTACGCAATTTTCTCTGGTGATGCTAGCGTTCTCGACGACCGTTGCTTGAACGGTTTACGTGAAACCTACTTGGCTTTAGGAACACCTGGAGCTTCAGTAGCAGTTGGCGTTCAAAAGATGAAAGAAGCTGCATTAGCAATTGCTGGTGACACCAACAATATCACCAGAGGTGATTGCAGTGCATTAATGTCTGAAGTATCTAGCTACTTCGACCGTGCAGCATCTGCTGTAGCATAATTACCGCGCTATGCGCCTGACGCTGACTATTATAGTCAGTTCCACATAAACTACTTTCAAACAAAATTTTGTAAAAGGGAGATACCGGACCGATGAAAACCCCTCTTACCGAAGCAGTAGCAGCTGCTGACTCACAAGGACGTTTTCTGAGCAGCACCGAAATGCAAACCGCTTTTGGTCGTTACCGTCAAGCAACAGCAAGCTTAGAAGCAGCTAAAGCTTTGACCAGCAATGCACAACGTTTGGCAGAAGGTGCAGCAAATTCTGTATACCAAAAGTTCCCCTACACAACTCAAATGCAGGGACCAAACTTTGCTTCTAGCCAAACAGGTAAAGAGAAGTGTACACGTGACATCGGTTACTACTTGCGGATGGTTACCTACTGCCTAGTTGTTGGTGGTACTGGTCCAATGGATGACTACCTGATCGCTGGTTTGGCAGAAATCAACAAAACATTTGATTTGTCTCCCAGCTGGTACGTAGAAGCTCTCAAGTACATCAAAGGCAACCACGGTTTGAGTGGTGATCCTGCTGTTGAAGCTAATTCTTACATCGATTACGCAATTAACGTCCTAAGCTAATACTAGGACTCTTGCCCGGAAGGTTGAGCGGCTCAACTGGCGAATATAGCTAGGAGTTGTTTAGCTTTCCGGGCAGTTTTAATTTAATATCCGATTTTTGATCACGAACGACACAGGACGAGCGCATTGCTTTCTAGATAGTTAATATTCACTTCAGGGAAATATCAGTAAAAAAAGTTTGAATAGGAAGTTTTACTTTTCCCTAAAAATAGTAGACCTAAGATACTAGTTCACTCAAATTAACTCTTCGCTGTGTGAAAATGCAGAGTGATTCAGGGCTAGTGTTTTTGAAAAAATTGAATATAAAAATATAGAAAGCCTTTGCCTTAGACGTATAATCGAGGGCATTGTTTTGCGTATGTATCCATGTAGTTCGTAAAGTCAATCCAACTCAAAGTAGTGAAGGAGCGAGGTAACATGGCAGCGCTAGTTGCGGAAACAGATATCATCGAATTACGTAATGACCGGACTGACGATGATGTTGATGTTGTGATTCGAGCAGTATATCGTCAGATATTAGGTAATGCTTATCTGATGGAGAGCGACCGTCTTCAAACAGCAGAGTCTCTACTGCGAAATGGAAGCCTTTCAGTTCGAGAATTTGTCCGTGCTGTTGCAAATTCCGAACTATACCGCGATAAGTACTTTCACAATAACTCGCAAGTTAGATTCATAGAACTCAATTACAAGCATTTTCTCGGACGGGCGCCCGAAGATGAATCAGAGGTAGCATATCACGTAGACTTATACAATGCACAAGGCTACGAAGCAGAAATTGATTCATATATAGACTCATCCGAATACCAACAAAATTTCGGCGAGAACATAGTTCCCTACCACCGAGGTTTTAAGAGTCAGGTTGGGCAAAAAAACGTCGGATATACCCGTATATTTCAATTATACCGGGGCTATGCAAATAGCGACCGCGCGCAAGGGTATAAAAATGGACGATTAACTTGGGAAGTAGCGAAAAATATAGCCTCACCAATTTATGCAGCATCAAGTAATGCATTAGCTGGTGCAGCAACAGGTTCTAGAGGCGAAATTTACCGAATTCGTTTGATGAGCAGTGCTTCGCCAAAATCAACGGTGGTACGCAAAGCAACAACTGAAATCCTTGTATCTTACGAACAACTTTCGACGAAGTTGCAGCAGTTAAACCGCAAGGGTAGTAAGGTAATGAGCATAACAAGAGCGTAAAGCGCGTTTTTTCATTCACGTCAAATATCTTTCTAAACGTCAAGAAAAGGTCTAATACATGGCAGTCACAACAGCAGCATCACGTTTGGGAACTGAAGCTTACACCGATATAGCTCCAGTTGAGATACGTCAACGTGCAACAAAAGAAGAAATTGAACAAGCAGTTTTAGCAGTTTATCGTCAACTTTTGGGTAATGACTATTTAATGAAGTCACAACGTTTAATCAGTGCTGAATCGCTGTTGCGTGACGGTAAGATTACGGTACGCGACTTCGTGCGTCAAGTGGCAAAATCTGAGCTATACAAAGAGAAATTCTTTTATAGCAACTTCCAAACCCGTACCATCGAGTTAAATTTCAAACACTTGTTGGGTCGCGCTCCTTACGATGAGTCAGAAGTAGTTTTCCACTTAGACACGTATCAAAATGAAGGTTACGATGCTGACATTGATTCCTTCATTGATTCTGATGAATACGAAGCAAATTTCGGCGAAAACACTGTACCTTACTACCGTGGTTTCAAAACTCAAACAGGTCAAAAAACTGTTGGATTCAACCGTATGTTCCAGTTGTATCGTGGTTACGCAAACAGCGACCGCGCGCAACTTAGAGGCAGCTTTCCACACCTAGCAGTCGAATTAGGTCGTAATGGCGCTAGTGCAGTAGTTCCTCCTAGCGGTAGCGGTAGCGAAGGATTTGCATACGTTGCACCTGGTCGTGGTGTTACTCCTAACAGCACTTTTGGTGGCGCCGGAACCTTTGGAAAAGAAGGTAGACTCTTCCGCGTTGAAGCAGCCAAAGTATTTGGTTCTGGTTATCCTAGCACTCGTCGTGTTAACCAAGCAGTGGTTATTCCTTACGAAGAATTATCTAGTTACATCCAAAGAGTTCTCAAGCAAGGCGGTAAAATTGCCAGCGTAACTCCACTCTAGATAACAATTGCCAGCATAATCCCAATTGTCATGCTGAACGGAGTGAAGCATCTAAAAATTTCCATCCAAATAATTTGAGATTCTTCGCTTCGCTCAGAATGACAAAATTTGAGGTTTGAGTGCTATCGACAAAGTTTAAGGTTTGCGTGCTATTGACAATTAACATAATAATTAGCAACATCAACACAATTAGCAACTAAAAATATATGCTTGGACAAATTGCACCCAACAAAGAATCAGCAGCTCGCTATTTCCGCTACGAAGTAGAAGGATTGCGTCAAAACGAGGAAACCGATAAAACAGATTACCAGATTCGTTCGAGTGCCAGCACTTTTATTACGGTTCCTTATAACCGCATGAATTCAGAAATGCAGCGAATTACCCGTATGGGTGGCAGAATAGTAAAGATTGAGGCTTTGAATTCTCAAAGCGCACAATCAGATGATAACGCCAACGCTTTTAAAAATGAATTTTAGCAAGGACAACTTTGAACCTTTATCATCGTCAGAAAGTACTGGCGGTGGTGAATCATTAACAATCGAAACTGCAATCGCAAATCTAGAAGGTACAGACTCAGGTTTGCGATTTTATGCTGCTTGGTGGTTGGGTCGATTTAAGGTTAACGAACCACGTGCTGTTACTCTTTTAATTCAAGCACTTGAAGATGAGTTGGACAGAACACCCGAAGGTGGTTATCCTCTCCGACGCAATGCTGCCCGCGCGTTAGGTAAGTTAGGTGATAAACGTGCCGTACCTGCTTTGATTCAAAGCTTGGAATGTTCAGATTATTACGTGCGCGAAGCTGCCGCCGAATCTTTAGGAATGTTGCGTTCGGCAAGCGCAATCAAGGCGTTACATAACTTATTAGTTACTGGATTAAGTAGTGAGCAGTTACGAATCGAATCAACTCAAAGTCAACCATATGATGCGATATTAGAAGCTTTAGGTTTTCTAGGCGCCATCGATTCGATACCACAAATTCAATTATTTCTTAAGCATCCAACCGAACGAGTGCAATATTCCGCAGCGCGCGCAATGTACCAACTAACTGGAGAAGAAACATATGGAGAGCGGTTGGTAAAAGCATTAGCAGGAGACAACCTTCAACTGCGACGCTCCGCACTTGCTGATTTAGGTGCAATAGGATACTTAGGAGCCGCAGAAGCAATTGCTGAAACCCTTGCAGAGAATAGCTTAAAGTTAATTGCACTCAAAGGATTACTAGAATTTCATGTAAAAGAGTTAACACCCCTCACCCCCACTTTATCTGCAGGTGCTATAAAGATCATGAAATTAATGGACTCTTTACTTTAAAGAGTTATGGAGGTAGGGTGCGTGACGCTAAAACAATCTTACAACGAAGCTAATGGTCTAGTGGTGTCACGCACCTTGCTCCGCTGTGGAATCAGAAGTTATAAATTCAAACAAAAAATATATGAGGCAAGGTGCGTGACGCTACTAGATGCTAGCTTCGTTTCAAAATTCTCAGTAGCGTCACGCACCCTACAAAACTATGACAAATAATAATGCTCAACAACTGATTCTTGCAGTCGAAGAAGCTGATTCTTCGGCAAAATTACTTGAGGCTGTACAAAATTTAGCCTCCTCCGGATTAGAAGAAAGTGTACCAACATTGATTGCAGCACTAGGATACAACAACCCAGGCGCCGCAGTCGCAGCAGTTGACGGATTGATCAGCGTTGGCGAAAAAGCCGTTGAACCGTTATTGCAGTTAATTGATAATTATAATTATGGAGCGCGCGCTTGGGCTGTACGTGCCCTAGCAGGAATTGGCGACCCTAGAGGTTTAAATACTTTACTTGATGCAGCAAAAAATGACTTTGCGTTAAGTGTACGTCGAGCAGCAGCGCGCGGTTTGGGCACAATTCACTGGCACTTAATGCCACCAGAACAAGCTAAAACCGCTCAACTACAGGTGCTAGAAACTTTAATTCAGGTTTGCCGTGACCCAGAATGGGTAGTACGCTATGCAGCGGTAACTGGATTAGAGGCACTTATGAAAGCTGTTGGTGAAACTCAACCCGAAATTATCCCACAAATTACGGCGCCACTTCTTGAAATTGCTAACAACGACGAAGAAGTGTCAATCCGTGCGCGCGCGTGGATGGGACTACATCCACTACAAAACGAACTAGAAACACCAAGCGGAATTAAACTAAAATCAGAATCAAAAGATGATGATGAAGTACCTGCTCGCGGTAGTGGCAGAAGGTCTTAAAATTACGAAATCAAATATTTACAGAACGTCTGTATTATTAGTATTATTAGATTATGTAGAGACGTTACATGTAACCTCTCCACACATAATTTGATAATTTAATTTTGGATATAACACGAGCTGTAATGTCTTCTCAACCGCAGTGGAATCTTATTTCGACCGAACAACCACCGCAGTGGTTTCTTCAAGCAGTCAAATGCTACACTCCAAATTCCAGCGGTGAATTTGCCGCACGGTTATTGTGGCAGCGAGGAGTTTGCGAAGTTGAACAACTCGAAGCGTTTATCAACCCAAAAGCATATAAATCTGCTAGTCCATTTGAATTTGGACAAGAAATGCAACTGGCGGTAGCACGTTTACAAGCAGCGCGCGCGAATCGTGAGAAAGTGGCAATATGGGGAGATTTTGACGCAGATGGTATTACTTCTACAGCAGTTTTATGGGATGGTTTGGGACAATATTTTGCTCAAGACACTAAATTAATTTATTACATACCTAATCGGATTACTGAATCTCACGGGCTGAATCGAAAAGGCATTGATATGCTTGTAAAACAAGGATGCAAGCTTATCGTTACCTGCGATACAGGCAGCACTAATTTAGATGAAATTGCCTATGCTAAAAAGTTTGGGATTGATGTAATCGTTACAGACCATCATACTTTACCTACCGAACGTCCGGCTGTTACAGCAATAATTAACCCGCGTTATTTACCTAAAGAACATTCGTTATATAACCTTTCAGGAGTTGCTGTTGCTTACAAATTAGTCGAAGCACTATATACAGCTTTGCCAAATGTTGCACAGCAACCACTTGAAGATTTAATTGATTTAGTAGCTGTTGGACTAATTGCTGATTTAGTCCAACTTAGCGGTGACTGTCGTTATTTAGCGCAGCGAGGAATTCAGCGTTTACAAAGCGATTTTCAACAACCACCTGCACTACGTCGGCGCCCTGGTGTGGGAAGATTATTAGAACTTTGTCAAAAAAGTGGTGATAGACCAACCGATATATCCTTCGGTTTAGGACCACGCATTAATGCGGTTAGTCGTATTCAAGGTGATGCCAAATTTTGCGTAGAATTACTTACAAGCCAAGAACAAAATCGTGTTAGTCAACTTGCTGAAGAAACTGAATTAGCAAACGCACGTCGTAAATCTCTACAAAAAGACATCTTGCAGCAAGTCAATCAAAAGCTTTCCCAATTAGATTTATCAACTACAAACGTGATAGTTCTCGCTGACCCCCAGTGGGCAGTTGGGGTATTAGGACTAGTAGCAGGACAAGTAGCACAGGAAACAGGGCGCCCGACTATTTTACTAAGTACGGAATCTTCTCCTAACAACCTTGCCCGTGGTTCTGCACGTTCGGTGAACTCGGTAGATTTATATCAACTCGTACTAGAGCAAGCACACCTGCTACATAAATTTGGTGGACATCCATTTGCAGCAGGTTTAAGTTTACCTATCGAAAATATTCCTTTATTTTCCGAAGCGATTAATCAGCAACTGCGCCAAACTATGGGTACTGTATTATTGGCGCCAACAGTACAAGCTGACATTACAGTTAAAGTGGCAGATTTGGGTAAAGAATTATTTTTAGAGTTTAAATTACTAGAACCATGCGGAATGGGCAACCCAGTTCCCAAACTGTTAATCCAAAATTGCTGGTTTGAAAATGCTTGGCATCGCAATCAACAAGACGCACAAGGCAAAAAAGTACAATATATAAAAACCGAGTTTGATATTCGCGATAACTCCACAGTTAATCCATTTCCAGGTATATGGTGGGGACATTATAAAGAAGAATTACCAGTAGGTAAATGCGACTGCATCGTTGAACTCGACTATAACAGCTTCAAAAAACGCTACGAAATTCGTCTCATCGCAGTCCGTCCTAGTACGAATTCATTACCAAACACTCAAATAACAAATGCAATATTAGACTGGCGCCATTCTTTACTCAGCACTCAGAACTCAGCACTCAGCACTCAGAACTCAGCACTCAGCACTCAGAACTCAGCACTCAGCACTCAGAACTCAGCACTCAGCACTCAGAACTCAGCACTCAGCACTCAGAACTCAGCACTCAGCACTCAGAACTCAGCACTCTTACTAGAAGATTGTCCTACAAGTTGGGATGAAATCCGCGCGTGGATTAAGAAGTCATATAATCTTAACCAACCTTTAGCGCTAGCTTGGTCAAAACCCCTTCAGGAATCACCAGAAGAGATTTGGTGCAAACTCGCAGGACTTGCTAAATATCTCGCGCGCACTCAACAACCAGTTACACGTGTCCAGATGCGAAAAAAAATTGGTGTTGGAGACCAACCATTACATTTAGGATTGAAAGCTTTACGACATTTAGGAATAAAAAGTACTTTTCGTGACCGTAATTTGATGTTTATCGAAGATTCTCAACACAAATCAAGTTTGGCATCAGCACAATCTTCAGTCAAACAGTTTTTAGCAGCAGTTCAAGAAGAACAGTTTCAACGCGCGTACTTTGATGAAGTACCTCTTTCTGCGGTCAACGCAATGGCATCTCGGTTGGATTTTTGATTGTGTAAAAAGTTATCACCTTCAATACAATAAAAATCGCTCTTTAGGTATATAATAATAGTGTTAGATAAATGTATACCAGATATTTTGATCAGTGATATCGGAATACCAGAAATAGATGGTTGTATGCTAGTGCGGACGCTTCGTTCTCGAAGTGCGGCACAAGGTGGTAAAATTCCTGCAATTGCCCTTACTGTCTATGCTGGTGATAATAATTATTGTCAAGCAATTGACGCTGGATTTCACTCTCACCTTCCAAAACCGATTGACTTTGAGCGATTAGTGACGCTTATTCAAGAACTTGTTAAGGAACTTTAGTTCAGATTCCTGACTTCTAAAAAAAGTCGGGAATCTTACGAATCTTACGACCGGACAAAAAACATGACTTTAGTAATGGCCGGAACGTGACTTTTGCTATGTTTTCTCAATTACTTAAGTTAGATATACTATGGTTGTAAAGTTTATAAACTTTTTGTAACTCAGTATGAGCTTTTTTAATTGTCCTCCTTTACACCTTGAATTCCTACTTGTCGTTCACATCTATAACCAATAAGGCGCCAAGCATCTAAATTTACATCTTTAAGATTTATGACATTTGCACACTGCGGGTGTGTAAAATGGCTCAAACCTCCCCAAGCAAAGCTGCGAGCGATATCCAACGCGGTTTTTAGGGAAGATTCTTTGTTACCGGGAACACCTTGTTCTTGCACAACGTCAAACTCTACCCAGATACCATGCGCTCCAAAAATAATTTGTGCCATCCATTTCGCGCGCGGCAAATGACTCTGCGAGGTAATTAACTTAATTTTGCGAACCTTCCACCTCTCCAAAATAGGCAAGCTGTAAAAAAAGTTATCAAACGTTGAATCCGCACACTTCTCTAGCCAAATATTGGACAAAATGGCTTGGTTACGTCGAAAAATCTCCAAAATACACGGGTCTTGTGAACCTTTCGAGATCAGAACCGGAATTTTTGCGTTTTGAGACGCTAAAGATGCTGCATATTCTTCGCGGGCAATGCTTCCACCAAGCACAAAAGTGGCACTAACTGGCTTGGAAGATGAATTAATTAAGGTTATAGTGTTAAAAAGCAACCAGATACAAAGGAGAAAACACAAGCCCCTGGTGAACTTTCGTAAAAATTGCCACCTCGGCAACCGAGGTCTACGTTTTGTCTTGATGGGAACAATGTAACTTTTTGTTCTATTATTTATCATCAAATTTTGTGGAGCATACTTTTGATAAATTCCCACTATTTAAGGATTCAAGTGCTATCTTAGAAAAAAACATTGGGTGCTTCATGCGTGGCATTCGAGTGTTATTTGATTCCAAGTTGCGAAAAAGGAAATTCCCATAGATGAGAGATAATGTATTTAAAGCTACATAGATTTTTGAGTATAGATTTTCGATTAAAGTTTCAGGTTAAAGAAAGCTGAAACAGTATAAAGACTTATAAGCTTCTCCCAAAAGCTAATTGCTAAACTGTCAACAACACAATTATTCCAGCTAATATACATGAACCAATCTGCGAAACGTTACTCGCCGCTGCAAGTCGCTTTGATTGGTGGAGCGATTGCCTCCACAGCTATGCTCTCTGTGTTTGGTCCAGCATGGTGTCGGTCGGTTCGCGCTGCACTACAAGATAGTCCAAAAGCTATTGTCGATCAAGTATGGCAGCTAGTAAACCGTGAATATGTAGATGGCAAATTTAATCAACAAAATTGGGTGGCTATTCGCCAAGATTTGTTGAGTAAGAATTACTCGTCACGCGACGAAGCATATGTTGCCATTCGTGGAGCTTTACAAAAGTTGGGTGACCCTTACACCCGATTTATGGATCCGAAACAATACGAAGCCCTTACTAGTCAGACTTCAGGCGAAGTATCTGGGATTGGTATCCGGATGGAGGTCAACACTAAGACCAAGCGTTTAACGGTTGTTGAAGCTATAGAAAACTCGCCGGCTTTAAAAGCAGGTATTAAGCCTGGGGATCAAATTGTTGCGATTGATGGCAAACTCACTTCATCTATGAAAGTTGACGATGCCTCTAAGTTAATTCGCGGTAAAGCTGGAACTCCAGTTACCTTGAAAATTTCCCGCGAAGGAAAAAACGACTTCGATATGAAGCTAACACGAGCTAGTATTGAAGTACCAACTGTTCGTTATGCTTTGCGACAGGAAGGTAATAAGCGTGTAGGTTATATTCGTTTACGTGAATTTAGCGCTCATGCTGGTGAGCAAATGCGGAAAGCTATCCGCGACTTAAATACGAAAGGCGCCGATAGTTACGTATTAGATTTACGCGGCAACCCTGGCGGTTTGTTACAAGCGAGTATCGAAATCGCGCGTATGTGGATGGATAGTGGTTCAATTGTTCGCACTGTAGACCGTGAAGGTGTAAGTGATGAAACCTTTAAGGCTAACCGAACAGCGTTGACAAATTTACCTCTTGCTGTATTAATCGATGGTAATTCAGCCAGTGCCAGCGAAATATTAACTGGTGCGCTCAAAGATAACAAGCGCGCGGTGGTAATTGGTTCTCAAAGCTTTGGTAAAGCTCTTGTTCAGTCAGTACACGAACTAGCAGATGGTTCGGGTGTTGCAATTACCATAGCTCACTACTATACACCACAGGGTACTGATATTAACCACAAAGGAATTACACCAGACGTTAAGCTTGACTTAAGTGAGTCACAGCAGCGCTATCTGGCATCAAACCCAGATTTATTAGGCACACCAAATGACCCACAGTATGCACGTGCGCTAACTGTTTTGACTAGTAATAATTTTACAAAACCTTCTCCAACCTCAAATCAAACTTCACAACGACCCGTTAACGGACGCGCAGTTGATTTGAAACTGTAAAAACTGAGTGCTGAGTAGAAAGTGCTGAGTGCTGAGTATACTTCTTAATACTTTGCACTCAGCACTCATCACTCAGCACTCAGCACTCATCACTCAGCACTCATCACTCAGCACTCAGGACTATATGAATGTTGATTCGGGATTTTGAATTGGGAATACTATAAAGGTAAGCAGTAAGTAGTAAATCTCATTATTCAAAGTCCTTATTTTATGAGTAATAACTTGAGTGATACATCTGACATAACCAAGCAAGAAAAGCAAGAAATCTTTCTACCCAAAGTTTCTGTGGTTGTGCCTATATATAATGGTGAAGCTGATTTACGCGAGCTAATTGTTTGCCTGCTAGCACAAACTTATCCGTCTGAACAAGTCGAATACTTATTAGTAGACAATAATAGCAGTGACAATACTTTAAAATGTATACTTTCAGTAGCAGAAAACAGCCCGATTACAATTCGTGCTTTAAGTGAAAATCAAATTCAAAGCTCTTACGCTGCTAGAAACACAGGAATTCGCACGGCAACTGGTGAAATCATCGCGTTTACAGACGCTGACTGTCGTCCACAACCACAATGGTTAGAACTATTAGTACAACCTTTTGTAAACCCAGATATTGTAATCGTTGCGGGTGAAGTTACCTCGCTACCAGGTAAAACGCTGCTCGAAAGGTTTGCCGACCTTCAAGAAACATTATCACAGAAACATACCTTAGCCCATAAGTTTTGTCCTTACGGTCAAACAGCTAATTTGGCGATTCGGAGCATTGCTTTTAAAAAGGTCGGTTTATTCCGTCCCTATCTGACAACGGGGGGTGATGCTGATATTTGCTGGCGGATTCAGCGAGAATATATTGGAAGATTAGATGGAAAATTAGAGTTTGCTCCGAAAGCGATAGTTCAACACCGTCATCGTGCAACTTTAAATGAACTTGCTTCGCAGTGGCGCCGCTATGGACGTTCCAATCGCTACCTGCACGAATTGCACGGTGTAGATTTAATGCGGACAATAACGCTTAGAGAATGTGCGTACCGTTTGGCACGCTGGATGTTTAAAGAAGTTCCCAAGTTTAGTTTAAAAGCTTTAACAGGTAAAGGTAACGTCGTAGATTTGTTCAGTACCCCAATCGGATTATTTACAGCCAGAGCGCGCTATTACGGACAAGTATCAGCTCAACTGCCAGAAAATGCCACTCAAATCGATTGGTTGTAGTGAATCTACATAAATAAAAACATTATGAAACCTTCATAGTGCGCGGGCGCCACAGTTACGCGCTAAATTGGAGGAAAGTAATGGATAAGGATGATTCGATGTCAGCACAATTGTTACTGGTAGATGATGAACCAGGATTGCGTGAAGCCGTGAAGGATTACTTAGAAGATAGTGGTTTCAGCGTTCAAGTTGCCAGTAACGCCCGTGAAGGGTGGGATTTGATGCAACAAAATACACCAGATTTACTCATCTCGGACATTATGATGCCGCAGGTGGATGGTTACCAATTTCTGAAGCAAGTGCGTGAAGATGTCCGTTTTAAATCTTTACCTGTAATATTTCTAACAGCTAAAGGAATGACAGGCGATCGTATTCAAGGATATCAAGCAGGAGTTGATGCTTACTTACCCAAACCATTTGACCCAGATGAGTTGGTAGCTATTGTCGAAAATTTATTAATACGACGAACAGCAAGCACGCAATCAGGTGATGACGCAGAAACGCCAGATATCGCTGAATTGGCAAAACAAATTGCCCAAATTAAAGCGCTATTGACGCAGAAAAATGCAATAGCGCAATCACCAGCACCGTTTACTATCGATTTGACTCCTAGAGAACAAAGCGTTTTAAATCTGGTTGCCGAAGGGTTAATGAATAAAGAAATAGCTCGTCGTTTAGAAACAAGCGTTCGCAACGTCGAAAAATACGTTAGTCGTCTATTTAGTAAAACTGGTACAAATAGCCGCACTGAGTTAGTACGTTTTGCCCTTGAACACGGTTTAGCAAAGTAGGAGAGGCATGTTTAAGGGTTGTTGAGTTAGTAAAGGCTATTCTTGGACAGGGAAAATTGAAAAAGTTGGAGGGGTTGTGAAGAAGACTATCAAGGAAGTTGATTCTTCTGCTCCTGAAGTTTCTAAAGTTTCCCTTGTCTCAAGAGCATTATCGCCATTGCCTCCCATTCCATAAATTTATTAAGAAGCGAGAAATTACCCTGAAATTAAAAGTTATAAAATTCGACCTGGCTTGTAAGCAAGGAACAACTAATATAGTAGGCACCCAAGTATCTTGTGTAGTGCAATGGGTAAGGGCTACTGCAAATACTACTACGACGAACTCAATCAAGATTCAATCTTAGCTTGACTACAACACTAGGCTTAACTCAATCAGATGAAGCTTGCTGCTGCACTGTTTACAAGGGAAAATACCTAAAAAATACCACCGAAGTTAATCATAGGTAGCTTTCCTGCCGACTTGTGACGTGCCTTCTAACAATTTTAGCCTTGAGTAGCCAACATCGAATCGGGATAGACGTTTTCGTTCAGATTACATAAGCCAACTTGCTGTCGAAGTGAACACAGAGGTAAAAATAGGCAAACCTAAAAAAATTACCTTTCATGTATATTCTTTGCCCTACGCGCGTTTAATTAGTAAAAAGCTATTGAATAGATTCAGTAGAGTTACGTAAACGCATTAATTGACGGCGCATTTGCGGAGAAGCTTTCAACTCGCTAACTTCATGAGCTTTGACCGCTGCTTGTAAAGTTTCGATAAAATCATCTGAACCATCAACCAAAGCTTCTAAAAGCACCTGTAATAGCTGGTCACGGTCGCCAAACAAACTTTTTTCCTCAACTAGACGGAACTTAAGATGGATTTCACACTCGTATACACCGACTTCGACGTTATTAATTTGGCGTGGTAACGCTTTCGAGTTCATAATTTTCAGGATTCCTTCGGTTGTTGGTATCAGTCAAGGTGGAGAAGCTGCAATTAGCTATATGTTAGCTATATCTTTTTTAAATTTCTCTAGTTTGAATTAAGAATTCTTATTAGTCAATGCAATTTGTATCCCATATAGCTCCTTTGCTTATTTTTTTTGTAAATTTTACCAGCCGCGCCCCCAGATGCGATTTAGGTAAACCATAACTATTATTCAATTTTTACGATTCTATACAATAAAGTTTTTGTAAGAACTTGCTGCTGCTTTTTAAAGGTTTTTACATCAACTTGATATTAACGTCAACAACAGTTTTTGTTGTTACATTAATAAGCGTATTTATACGTAAGCAATAACGCGATAAATTTTACGATTAGTCAACAACTAAGCCAACTGTACGATTCCTACGTAAAAATACTAAATGTATGATTTGTTCATCTCAGGAAAAATTGTCAATGATTGGGTAAAGAAACTAGGGGATTTTTAGCAATAAACAACTGTATCGACATGAACGAAACTTTTTTGTGATATGGCGTTTCCAGTCAAGCCGAGTCAAGCGCTTATAAACAGCAGACACGATTATCCCAAGTTGATATTGTCATCAAACGACCGCCTATGAACAGCGATAGTTCCCGTCCTTTATTAAAATTGCAAGATTTTGGGCAGCAGTGAGGACGCAAAAGTCTCCAATCCCCCAGTTTTCACGCTATGAACAAATGCTTTGTATCAATTTCCCGTAGAGGTATGAGGTATATAGTCGGGGATTGTAGAGTCTACAATTATTAAGAGTAAAATTAACCCTTACAAAGACATCCTCCTATGGACGACAACGCAATGCTGCTCAAGTCAACAACCCGGCATATCCGTATTTTTGCAGCGGAATTAGACCAGGGTGGTGAATTAGTTCCCAGCAGCCAAGTTTTAACACTGGACGTTGACCCTGACAACGAATTCAACTGGAGTGAGGATGCCCTACAACAGGTTTACCGTAAATTTGATGAATATGTCGAGGCATCAAGCGGCGCCGACCTTACCGATTATAATCTCCGTCGTATTGGCTCAGATTTGGAGCATTTGATTCGCTCGCTTTTACAAAAAGGCGAAATTAGCTACAACCTCAATGCCCGTGTCGCAAACTACAGCATGGGACTTCCGCGCGTTGAAGCAAAATAAAAAGTAGAAAGTGCTGAGTGCTGAGTGCTGAGTATAGTTAAGAGTTAAGAGTTAGGAGTTAGGAGTTAGGAGTTATAAATTAAAACTTAGCACTCAACACTCCACACTCAACACTCCACACTCCACACTCCACACTCAGCACTCTTATGCACTCTTATTATGAAGCGAAAGCGGATTATAGCGAGTTTCCTTATTTCGACAATCATCTCGCTGATCATTGTCTGTCCTGCTCAAGCGGCTAAACTTGTCGGAAGAGCAATTTTACCTGCTGATACATTTGCCCCAGGTTACACAAGCGGGCAGTTCAAAAACACTAACCGAACTACACCGTTTTCAGCCGCCCAACCAGTACAAGGTTTTTCCTGTGTAGAGTTGGGACCGAAAGTTGGCACATTTTTTGTAATCTCAGATAACGGGTTTGGGTCGAAAGCAAATTCTCCAGATTACGTGCTTCGTATCTATGCTGTAGAACCAGATTTTTCTACAGGTAAAGTATATCCGGTTGATTTTGTTTCAGGAGAACGAATCGCGCGGTTTAGTCGCCAAAGCTTTATTGAACTCCACGACCGTAACCGTCAAGTTAATTTTCCTATCGTCGCAGAACAAGTAAATTATCCAAACAGTAATATTAGTGTTTCTTCTTTCATTAAAACTAATCGCTTACTTACAGGGGGTGACTTTGATACAGAATCTTTCCGTCGGGCGCCAGATGGTAGTTTTTGGGTAGGAGATGAGTTTGGTCCATTTTTACTACACTTCGGACAAACAGGAGAATTATTGGAGGCGCCTGTACCATTACCAAATTTCTTGCGGATAGGTACTGATGAATTTGTTAAATCCCCCGATAACCCTGATTTTGCTTCGTCACCCGATGACAAACGAAGTGTACTCGCTAACCTGGGTGGTTCCAAAGGGTTTGAAGGATTAGCGCTTAACATTAGTAAGACAAAGCTATACGCGATGTTGGAAGGGACACTCAAAAATGATGTCGAAAAAAATCGTTTATTAATTCATGAGTTTGATTTAGCAACAAAAAAATACACGGGCAGAGTTTTTGCCTATAAACTCGAAAACGCTGATCACGCAATTGGTGAATTGACGGCGATTAATGATAATGAATATATTGTGATTGAGCGCGACAACTTTCAAGGCGACCCAAACAATCCAGCTTTTAAGACACCTGCTGGCTTTAAGAATCTTTACAAGATTAATTTTGAGAAAGTCAGTAAAGCTGGTTTTGTAGAAAAAGCATTATTAGTAGATTTGCTGAATATCTCTGACCCCAAGGGTATTGGCACGAACGCGACTAAAAACGGTGTATTCACATTTCCATTTGTAACGATTGAGAGTGTGTTACCGCTAGATGCAAAAACGATACTAGTTATCAACGATAATAACTATGCCGATAGTATCGGGCGAATACCAAAACAAGCTGACAACACTGAATTTATAAAAATCAGGTTAGACAAAGCATTAAAGCGCGCGAACTAGCTAGTTACAGCCCCAACTATACGAGTTATAAGTAAAGAACTATATTTTTTGTTTTAAATTAAGCTTCTTATTGGTCGTGTTCTTATAAACTAGAAACATACTTTCACTATTTTTACTGTACTTTCATAGATTACATTGATAGTTATGGCTTTCGTCGAATCACAATGAATCACAATATAGATGACCCCAAACCGTGCGCTTTGTCTCAATCATCGCTCTTTACAATATACCTCGTAACTAGCGTCATATCTGAGTGGCGCCGTACCTGACCACCAAGCATCGCACCGCAAGCGATTCAAACAACCTGATATGTGACTGTGCGATAAGTATTTGTATCCAACCAAACTTATTACAAGATTTATGGAGCGCACAAGTCAAGCAGGAGTATATTAATAAAGCTAAAAAAGAACTGGTTGCGGCAAACAAGTGTCGCTGCTTATTATTTTAATTAAAATTGCTAAGGTAGCCGATCGGTGAAACGCGAAAACTATGGAACAAGACGCGGCAACGCTCCAATGCCCAAACGAACTTTGTCAGGCAGCCAATCCGCTTAATCACAATTATTGTCAGCGGTGTTCAACACCTCTGCCAAGACGTTATCTATGGGCAGTCACAGAAGGAAATTTGGGACAAGTGGGCACCTACTTAGATGATCGCTATTTAATCATCAGCCAGTTTGTTCTTCTAGATACCAAACCCGGATTAGTCCCACAGGCGCCTATTGAATCGCTCGCTCAGTTAAGACCTTATCTACGTTTATTTCCCTACCGATTACACGTTCCCCAAGTATACGGAATTATCGGTAGTAATAGTGATGAAAGTCATAGTATTTTATTGTTAGAGAAGCCGCCGCTATTCGTAGAAACTCCTCTAGAAGTGCATTTGCATCAATCCCTTGACTCGGCATGGCGTGAAGCAACGTCAATGCGACAACTCAACTGGCTGTGGCAAATCGCACATATTTGGCAACCTTTTGCAAGTGAGGGTGTAGCTTCAACCTTGCTTGACCCACTATTACTGCGTCCCGAAGGCTCTTTTATCAAAATATTAAAATTGCGCTTAGACTCTGAAGTTTCTCCAACGCTTGCGAACTTGGGTGATTTTTGGCGTGTAAATTTACTGCCAAACACCACTCGTGCAATTCAAGAATTTTTGTCTACTGTTTGTGACTCACTAATATCGGGTGAAATTCGTTCAGGTGAGCAGCTAGTTGCTGTTTTAGACCAAGGATTAATTTCATTAATGTCAGCAAATGGGGATGTTTCACCGTATTCAGTAAAAATAGTTACAAATACGGATACAGGACCAAGCCGTCAGCGAAACGAAGATGCCTGCTATCCATCGCCTGGAAGTATTATCAGTAAGCCACCATCACCTACAGCTATCGCAATTGTTTGCGATGGTATAGGTGGGCACGAGGGGGGTAATGTAGCCTCAAATATCGCGATAGAGGTAATTCAGCAGCAGGTAAGTCAGTTTGCGTCAGTACCGCGCGACCGTATCGACTCGACGGTTTTGCTTACTGACTTGGAAAAGGCAGCAGCAGCAGCAAACGATAAAATTAGTCAGCGAAATGACAGTGAGGGTAGACAAGGGCGCCAGCGGATGGGAACGACGTTAGTAATGGCGTTACCTATCGCTTATGAAATGTATATTACCCATGTTGGTGACAGTCGTGCTTATTTAATTACCCGCACAGGTTGCTACCAAGTTACGCTTGATGATGATGTTGCATCGCGAGAAGTGCGACTAGGCTATGCTATTTACCGTGATGCTGTTATGCAAGGCGCCAGCGGTTCATTGGTACAAGCTCTGGGAATGGGACATAGTAATTCATTGCATCCAACAGCTCAACGGTTTGTGCTGGATGAAGACTGTGTATTTTTGCTGTGTTCAGATGGGTTAAGCGATTTTGATCGAGTTGAACAATATTGGGATACGGTTGTATTACCAATTTTGACTGACGGTGTTGATGTTGGCGAAGCAGTTAATAATTTAATCGAAATTGCCAACAAACAAAATGGACACGATAACGTTACAGTTGCTTTAGTCCATTATCAAATCAAATTCTCTGAGCCAGGAAAAATACAGGCGCCGAATATTGCTGATTTGCCCATAAAGAGTGATAATTACCCTACACCCAATGCTACAACCAAGTTTTCCCCAAATCAAAGAACTCAGGTAATACCTGATACAGCGAAGGTAAAAAAACCGATACCTTTACATTTGATTGCGCTTTTTTCTGTAATTGCATTAGGATGTATAATCGGGTTCGCTCTAAAACAAGCTTTTCCATCTATATTGTCATCCATAAAATCCCCATTTACAGTGACACCAACATCTAAGTCAACGGCAGTTCCAGAACCAAACTTGCCCCCTGTCGGGTCACTAATCAGCATAACGTCACCAATAAAGTTTAGCCGAAGTACGGAATTAAAGAAAGATGATTTAATTCCAGTGCAAACAATTTTAGAGGTATTAGAGCCACCACCAGTTACTCAAGGCACTTCGAGCCAGTTTTTACACGTGTTGGTTTGTAGCGTTCCAAAAGCTCCGGAGGCGCCTGGTATTGAAACGCAAAAGCTACCAATAAAGCCTAATGATAAAATTTTGATTGAGAAAACTCAACTCCAACCTGGCTCCTACTCTAAACCCGATAATCAAAGCTCCCAGTGTGGAACACGCAAAGATAATTCGGTAGCACCCGCTAAAACTTCATCTCCAGACCGTCCAGATTCATAAAATTAGCTGAAACTTCTTTCTCAGTGGGGATGTTTTTTGTTTTAAGCTACTCAAAAGCTGCTTGGAGAAAACACTTTTACTGCATTCTTCAGCTAAACTTGAGGTATCTGGTCGCAAATGTAAAATATTTTTATAGCGAATTCGGTTAAAACTATAAAAGGGTAGAAGCGTTAGCCTTCTATTTATTTGTTTGTTCAAATTAACCAGCATAGAACCAAAGTCATTGAAACCCATGCCATCCCTAAACCTGGCGATAGCCCGTCTAGTTAACGCTGGCACCAACAATTTCGCTATTTGGGTGGTGCGCGCTCCCTATCCCAGTGGGCACGTTTTTCACGATTGCGTTTGGACACCCAACCTGACACAAGTATGGCAGGAATGGCAACAATTGTTCGCTGGTCACAGCAACATTGATGTATCTCCTAACTCCGACCCAGTTACACTAAACCAAACACCTAACTCCTTACCATTTGAGTTGCCAGCTCCCGCAACTGGACAACCCACCAATTATGCTGGGCGCCTGATGCAGTATTTTGGTAACAGTTTATGGCAGTGGGTTTTTGAAGGGCCAATTTTGGGTAGCTTAGAACATAGTCGTGGAATTGCGTCTGGACAAGAAAAAAGTCTACAGCTACGTTTAGAAATACGTGACCCCAATTTAGTCTCAGTTCCTTGGGAAATTATGCAGCGTCCAGGTCAAGCCGCAATTTCCCTAAGCCAAAATGTCATATTTAGTCGCACGACAAGCGATGTTGAAAGGTTGCCTGTTTTACGTAGCGATGCGGGCTTGAATATCTTGCTTGTTTTTGGAGAAGACGAAAATCTTCAGTTAGAAGCTGAGGCTGAACTTTTAAAGCGAACTCTCACACAAGGTAGCCCTGTTAGCAGTCCGGAGCGCGGCTATGCGCCTTGTATTGTTACTAAACTCATCCAACCAACACCATCCGAATTAATAGCTGCTTTAGAAACACGCGCATACAACGTGCTTTTTTATGCTGGTCATGGTTTGCGTGGTCCAGATGGTGGTATCTTAAACCTGCACCCAAAAGCTACACTCAACGGAATTGAATTAGCTCAGGTATTAACGCGAACAGGTGTAAAACTAGCTGTTTTCAACTCGTGCTGGGGCGCCCAACCATTCAGCGAAAATCATCAACCAGTACCTTATAGCAGCTTGGCAGAAGTATTAATTAGACATGGAGTACCAGCAGTATTAGGAATGCGTGACCAAATAGCTGATCGCGAAAGTCTAAGTTTCATTCAAGCTTTCTCGGAAGCATTGCGGTCGCGTCAACCCATTGATGCTTCTGTGGCTCAAGCGCGTCAAAAATTACTATCGCTATACAAATTTAACCAACCTGGTTGGACTTTACCTGTTCTGTACTTACATCCTGAGTTCGATGGACAATTACTTCGCAGTCTAGATGAAAGCATAACTGAACTGCCTACTTCTTTACCAGAATTAAGAAGGTCTTTTCCTGTTGCTTCGCTGCGACTACTTACCGATGGTAGTAAGCAATTACTTCCAACTCCTGTTACCCGTATCGGTCGAACCACAGACAACAACATTATAATTCCAGATTTATCAGTTTCTAGACAACATGCTCAAATTATTTACCGCGATAGTTTTATTGACACTAAGTTAGAGCATAATTACTATCTACGCGATGAATCAACTGGAGGTACATTGATTTATCAGTCTGGAGCATGGCAGCGAATTCACCACGAAGAAGTACCATTAGAATCAGGAATGCAATTAAAGTTTGGTAGTAGCCGTAGTGAGACTTGGGAGTTTATGATAGAAAGTCAGTCATAAAAAATCAAATACTCTTGACATTTTTATATTTTTAGTTTAAACATAACTCCTACCTATCTGCCTTAAGATTGTATTCAAAGACATTGTTCAAAACATTTTGTATTCAAAGCAAAGCAAAAATGAGATAAATCATATTCTTTTTGCGGAAACGCTATAGAAGCTGCTGTAGCTCATGGTACAGACAAGTTAAACCAATTAGTTAAACCAATTAAATGAAGGAAGGCTAGACATGAACTATACAAATAACGGTTCGGCAAACAGTTCAGAATTTTACTCATCTCCAATACATCTAGAGTTGCTTGAAGCTCTGCTCGAACCAGACGATGCAACTTATCCTTGGAACCCAGGCTCAATTGAGTCAGAAGATTTTTTTAATGAATGTGAAGCGCATTTTGCCATTGATGACCTTCTCGACTCCTCTTTTGATGCTCATCAAGAATCTTTTTACAACTATCTTGATACTTTGTGGTCTACAACTCCAACCGAACAATCTCAATGTAACACAAATGTAGCATTAATATCTAAGCTTCAAGAAAATTTACAAACAGCGATTTCATCGCGGATACCTCATGATTGGATTGAAAAAATAGCTCAAAAAGCCAGCGAGTTATTCAATTCGCAAATGTCCATAGCCGACCAATTAATCGAAATTGCTGCTTCTGTAGTACCAGCTTTAGGCACCGATGATTTATCAGTGTTAGCACGTCCTTATGCTTACGCAATGCGGAGCGAAGGAAACAGCTTAGAATCAGCACTGAATAAGGTTGGTAAACTTGGATGGAATAATCTTTCAGAAATCGAACAAGCACGTGTTAGTGTAGCGGTTGCTTACTACGCATTGCAACAACTTAAGAAGAATTCTTAAGCTCAAACACAATGTATCGGGTGCAGGGTGAATATTTCTCTTAACTTAGAGTCTTTTAACTTAGAGTCAGCATTGTGACTTCGTGGCAATTATCTTGCACCAATTTTATAGTACGCAGTTGCCGCGATTACGCGATTAGATAGATTATTTTTAAATACTACTTTGCCATCTTAAATACAACTATAGGTTCTTGCTATTTAACAAGCATCTATCAAAAGGTAGAAAATATTGAAATATGTAGGTTGGGTTGGGTTACTCCACCCAACCTGCTGTTTTATTTACGCTCTAGGAATCGTGTTGCAAAATTTTGTGAACGATTTGGAGACAACGCGCGCGCTTTTAGAATAGCAGCCATAAGGAATGCGTAGGAAATAACGCCTACAAATACGAGTGAAAACGGATTAATAGCTCCAGAAGCATTCCACAAGGCATGAAGTCCAGCTGCAGTTAAGTAGCCGACGACGAGAATTTGTAATCCTTTGCTGGGTTTGAGAACAGCCAAACCGATAAAATAGCCCAGGTAGCCGCTGTAAGCCATGTGACCTGCAACTAATCCCAAAATTCGGGGAATCAGAAGTTGTAGTCCAACCAACTGTCCAGCTTGGACACCTGATTGTTGTGCAACAGATAATGTAATTTGTGGTACATATTGACCTAGTGTTTCCAACAGGGTAAAGCCTACCGCCGAGGCAG
Organism: Calothrix sp. CBUCES-K 9914; assembly: GCF_059640475.1. Taxonomy (NCBI): domain Bacteria; kingdom Bacillati; phylum Cyanobacteriota; class Cyanophyceae; order Nostocales; family Calotrichaceae; genus Calothrix; species Calothrix sp. CBUCES-K 9914. The sequence continues at coordinate 30,140 of NZ_JBXXZH010000023.1, read as the reverse complement.
TTCCGAGCAGAATACCATCAAGCGGTTCTGAGACCCCAAGTCTTTCACGCCAAGGTGTAGGAAGTGTTCTAGAAACAATAAAGATACCTAAAACTGGTAAAATTTTGAGCAACTCCTCCATTAAGCCGGCGCCGAAAAACATCCGCACAAGTAATTCAGTAAGTGTAATTTCCTGATTTTCTCTAGGCAAATTTCCAGGCAGAACAACACGGAATATAAAAATAAACAAATCTAAAATAGGGCTTTTTAAAATCACAGCACAAGCCAAGGCAGAAGCAAGTAATATCCACCAAGGTTTGTGCTTACCACACAAACGATAAACAAATAAATACGCAGCAGCAGCAATATAAGTGCCGACAATAACTTGATTTGCTTGCGGCGAGCCAACCGTCGCAAACATTAATACTACAAATATTACAGTCAAGATTCCGGGGATTAAAAAAGCTTTGCTAGTTAAGTCCTTTCCGGTTGAGATAATTGGAAAAAGCTGTGTAAAGCTGACAGAATCTATTTGTGTGGGTGCTTCGTATCGACTTGCAGGGGTAAGTGATGTTGCTTGCCCAGCATTAATGAGTGTTTGTGGATGTGTACTAACTTCATATTCAAAATGAAATATTGGGCCATCTTGTGCTAAAGAAAAGCGGTCGCCAGTGTGTAATTCTTGACAACCCTCTAAACGTTGCCCGTTTAGGTAAGTACCGTTAGCACTGCTCAAATCACAAATTACCCAGCTACACTGACCATCTGGGGAACTCATTGAGCGAACAACCGCATGGCGCCGCGAGACCATGCGAAATTTCATCGCATCCAAAACAATTTGACAACCTGGGTCGCGTCCAATTACCACCTCTCGGTTTTTGAGTAAGGCATAGTTAGACTCTGACTCACCAGTTATTCCATTGCCAGACACTAGCCGCAGAAAAGCATTAGTTAACGGCGCGTTTTTGCCTGTCATTCATTTACAAGGAGGTTATTAACACGTTAATTAGAGACGGTGGCGGCAATAAACTTACCACAACCGCATCTTATTCATTGATAAATACACTATAGCTTTACTCTATGAAGGAGAATTAAGAATTAAAAATAAAAAATAAAAACACTTTTAATAAACCATATTGGGTATTACCACTAGCATCTTCACAAAAAGTTACCAAAGTAAATATATTTATTCTGTATTTTTATAATCATTTTCTTTACTAATTTCTTGTGGGGTGGGCATCCCTGCCCGCCTTATGTCCTGAATATTATTCAATCTTTGTACCGAGCAACTGTAAAAATTCGGCTAGCCAACGTGGATGAGCAGGCCAAGCAGGCGCCGTCACTAAATTTCCATCAACGATAGCTTCGTCTACAGGAATTTCTAAGTATTCACCACCTGCACCTCTAACATCTGGACTACAAGCAGGATATGCTGTACAAGTTTTACCTTTCAATACGTCTGCTGCTGCTAATAATTGTAAGCCGTGGCAAATTGCAGCGATAGGTTTATTGGCATAAGCGAAATGACGGGTTATGTCTATGACTTTGTTATTTAAGCGAATATACTCAGGCGCCCGTCCACCAGGAATGAGCAAAGCATCATAACTTGCAGCTTGGATTTCATCAAAAGTAGCATTGAGGGTAAAATTATGACCAGGTTTTTCGCTGTACGTTTGATCTCCCTCAAAATCATGTACAGCAGTACGTATTTTCTCACCAGCTTTTTTGTTCGGGCAAACAGCATGCACAGTATGCCCTACCATTTGTAAAGCTTGGAAAGGAACCATCACTTCATAATCTTCAACAAAATCACCCACAAGCATTAAAATCTTTTTGGTAGCCATAATTTTTGATACCTCTTGATTCGATTAAATGTGCATTTTTTACTTAAAGTCTACAATTATATAACTTGACTATTGCGTCAATTAATATATCCGGCTCTATGGGTTTAGATAGGTGCATTTCAAAACCAGCGGAAATCGCTTGCTGTTGGTCTTCTTCTGCTGCATAAGCAGTTAAGGCAATTGCTTTTGGTGGAGTGTTTTGTTGAGATGTCGGTGCTTTAAGTTGACGTATTAACTCATAACCGTCTATTTCTGGCATTCCAATATCACTTATTAATAAATCGTAGTTCGACTGTGATAATACTTGTAGCGCTTGCGATGCTATCGATGTAGATGTAACTTTGGCGCCGTTTTGTTGTAGTGTAAAGGTGAGGTATTCAAGCGAGTCTTTTTCATCATCGACAACAAGAATATTCAAACCAGATAAAACTGAGTCGGGATTAACGTAAGATGCCGAATCAAAAGAAGTCTCTTCGGTAGAAAGTTGCTGTAATGGTAATTGAACTATAAATGTGGCGCCAAACCCTTCTCCTAAACTTTCAGCACTAAGTGTCCCACCATGCAGTTCAACAATTTGCCGTGCAATTGCTAGTCCTAAACCCAGACCACCATATTTACGTGTTGTTGAACTATCCTCTTGACGAAAGTATTCAAACACATACGGTAAAAATTCTGGATTAATTCCTTTTCCTGTGTCACGAACTATAATACAAGCTTCCTGAGTCTCTTCACCGTTACTTTCAACTTTAGATGTATATAAACTTACTTCTATTCTTCCTTTATGCAGCGTAAATCTTACTGCATTCGTCAATAAATTCCATACTACTTGCTGTAATCTTGTAGCATCGCCAATTATTTGTATAGTACTCTCAGGTAAATTAAGCTGTAAGTCTATTGATTTGGCATCGACTGCTAACTGCACTGTATCAATAGCTGCTTTCATGACATCGTTGACACTTACAGGCGCCTTTTCCAGGTTGAATTTACCTTGTAAAATGCATGATATATCAAGTAAATCTTCGATTAATTGCGTTTGTAGTTGAGTGTTACGTTCGATGACATCAAGAGCTTGTTTAGTTCTAACAGTATCACATCTTCCGCTTTTAAGCAGTTTTATCCAACCAAGAATTGGATTTAGGGGTGTGCGTAGTTCGTGCGATATCACAGCTAAAAATTCATCTTTGACCCGTGAAGCTCTTTCTGCTTCTATACGCGCGGTTTGTTCTCGCTGTAATAATTCCTCTCGCTCTTGCTCGGCAATCTTACGCTCTGTAATATCTCTGGCAGAAGAATAAATTAATCCTTCATCAATTATTGGGTTTCCACACCAAGATAACCACTTATAAGAACCATCTTGACAGCGATAACGATTCTCAATAACTTGTGTAGATTCCCCAGCTATAAGTCTGTTATATTGAGTAATTGTGTCCGCACGGTCATCAGCGTGTACAAATTCAATGAAAGGTTGAGCGAGTAATTCCGCTTCGCCATAACCTAACGCATTTACAAAAGCAGGATTTACACGCTTTAAATATCCGTCGAGTCCAGCAACACACAATAAATCAAGCGAGAGCATAAAAAAACGGTCGCGTTCTTGCTGTGTATGCTGAAGTTCACGCGAAGATTGCGCTTCGTTTAATGCTCGATTAATCGAAGGTACTAATCGACCTAAACGCTGTTTAAATATATAGTCAGTGGCACCAAGTTTGATTGCTTCTATTGCTGTCTCTTCTCCTATCATCCCAGAAATAACAATAAAGGGTATGTTTGGTACTCGCGCGCGCGCGACCTTTAAAGCCTCAAGTCCATCAAAATCAGGTAAGTAATAATCAGACAGTATTAGGTCAAAAGAATCACTTTCAAGTACTGCCAAAAAATCAGCATACATATCAACCAGTATCAAATCGTTTTCGATACCAGCTTTCTTCAAAGCTAACTGTACAAGCTTAACATCAACAGGATTATCTTCTAGCAGCAGAAAGCGTAGTCTTTTCATAACTGACCTTCCCATGTAATTAGCCAGTTCGAGCATTTATTTGATGGACTATATTCAATTTGCCACAACATCTGCTTTCTAGCCGCGAATACTCTAGCATCGAGTTTAAAGCAAACATGTAGCTCTGTCCTCTTGCTTACGGCAGAAGACAAATTTGCTCCAGGTTATTTTGTCATTTGGGCAAAATGTTCTAAAAGCGAGCGATGCACAAAAATGTATCCACCACCTACTTTCTGTAAAAATATACGTTCTGTAGCATAGTCGAGGAAACGTGCGTAATTCCAAGGAATATTACCGTTAAAATATAAAATACAGCGTAATATAAAGTGTTTGATGCAAGCTTCACCACCTCCTGCTGCAACTCCAAACAATAATCCAAAGGCGCCCCAAATAACACTTCGTACTTGCAATAACGCTATACTAGTAAAACCCAGTAGTACTAATCCAATTAAACCAAAAATAACTGCATTTTTTGCGGACTGCCAAATTCCTTGATTCGGATATGTTAGTGTTTGGATACTGGGACTTGTTAAACCGCGAGTCAATATAAAAATAGTTCCTAAACTTAATCCAAATACTGCTCCTTGTAACCATTTATCAAAAGAAATTTGTGTAATATATGTAATCAAGCCTTGTAAGTGAGGTGGTGTACCTATTATTTCAGCAGTTAGTTTTAACATCATACCAAAAATTAGTCCGAAAATTAATCCTACAGCTAGATGTTTTTTAACGTTTTTCCAAGACCAATTTAGATTTTCAGCAGGATGAATTTTGCCAAAGCCAAAAATTTTCCAAAAAAACAGTTTTGTAAAGATGAGTACTGGTATTACTCTATGAAATGGTAAAATCAGCATTCCTACAGGTGTAGTGATAAGTAGAAAAACGAGTACAAGACCGCTTATGTAAAGAGGTTGCCATTTATCTAACCAATTCGGTTGCATTCTTTCAATAAAAAATACTGTTTGTGACTGTTTTTTGAGTTTTATTGCCAGCCAAATTAGCCAATGTGTTGCTTGTTTTTGTGAATATTGATTACTGATGCTTCTACGAGAAAACATTCTTTGAATATACTTATCAAATAAATGCTGGCGCCGTTCTTCCAAGTTCATTTCTGGCAAGTCTGTAACCGACAAATCTTGATAAGCTAAAGTCATAATACTTAGCATCAAGGGAGACTTTGCTAATTCCTGCATTATTGTATCGGCTTGCAGAGTTTTATATAATGCCTGGAGGGGTAAACCAGCATTATGCAAATATTGGTTTATTTGCTCTAAAGTCAGGGGTTGTATAAAGACTGCACCTTGAAAGCGCAAGTGATGGGGTAAAACTTCATAATCTTTGATGCGACTGCAAACAGCTATTTGAGTTTCGCCATATTCTTGACTAAATTTATTAATAGCAGTCACACAAGCGTCTCGAAGTTCGGCGCCAACTTCGTCCAAACCATCCAAAAGTAATAATAACTGTTGATTTTGAATCCAAGCTCTACCAATTTCCTTAGAAACTTGATATTTAGTATTCAGTTCTTGTACTAACCATTGAGCAATTGTTACCTTTTCATTTGCCCAAGCTGAAAGGTTAAAAACTACTGGTATTGGGTGATTTATATTATATTCAGCTTGTGCTATTAAATCGCGCGCTAATTCTAAAAGTGTAATTGTTTTCCCGGCGCCAGGTTCACCTAAAATTAAAAGTGAACACCCAGCACCCATTTCTTGAAACAAATTCAATATTTTAGTATTACTTGCTAAAGGTTGTCTTGCAAGTTCAGGAGTTTCCCATAGCATACCCCAAGGACGGTCTAAAGCATCGAAACGATTTTCAAGTTGTAGCTCAATTAATACTACTCCATGTAGAGAAGTTTCTAAAACACCCTTTATCCAGTAGTTTTTGACTTTATTGAGTAATATTTGGCGATGACGGTATTCTTCCCTACTGTATGAAATTACCTCTACTGGACTTTTTGAGTTATATCCCGAAAGTGGAGTTGTTTCAATATCCGCTACATCAACTATTTTATCAACAGATGGCGCCACCCAATCTTGAGGTTGCAAGTCTGCTAACATTGCTTTTACATTTGGATAACGCTCACTGGGATATGGATGAGTAGCTTTAGTTAAAACTGTCGCTAAATGATGACTAATATCAGTATCTTTATACCAAATCTCCTTAGTATTAGATGAATACTGCGTGTCATAAGGGTGTTTACCAGTAAGTAGATGAATTGCCGTCATCCCTAAGCTATAAATATCGCTAGAATATACAGGTTGACCAGCAGCTTGTTCAGGTGGCATAAAACCTTGAGTTCCTACAACGATACTACGAGGTTCACCCTCATCATTCAACGAAGTATTCATTACTTCCTTGGCAATACCAAAATCAATTAAAACAGGTTTGTTATCTTTCTGGCGCCAGATAATATTACTGGGTTTAATATCTCGGTGAATAATACCGTGCTTATGAATATAATCTAATACTGGTAGTAAACTTACGAGCAACTGAGTAACAAAGCTCTCACTCAACACACCTTGATGCTGATATTGTAACTTTTGACTTAAAGTTAAACCCTCAACCCATTCCTGAACAAGGTAAAAATATTCTCCCTCAGCAAAATAAGCATACAGCTTGGGTATTTGCTCGTTACGTTCACCCAACTGTTCTAAAATAGCAGCTTCTCGATTGAATCGTTGTTGTATAATATCATAAGCTTTCGGATTATTCGTAACTGGTTGAAGTCGCTTAACTACACAAATACGACGCGAAGGCAAATAAGTATCCTCAGCTAGGAAGGTTTCCCCAAACCCACCCTTTCCTAACGCGCGTATAATTTGATATCGATTGTTTAGCAATACTATAAATTTCATTCCCCACACTCACTCCATAATTAATAAGGAATGGTAGTAGCTCCTATTACATAGTAAGAATAATTCTAGCAATTATCAAAAAAAACCATCTTGTGTAAAAAACTCTTGTGGAATGGGCATAGAAAGCCCGTTCAATTATCCAGGCGGGCAAGGATGCCCACGTTACAATGTCGGCAATCTCACTTGCTATAGTGACAGTTATTGAAGCGGAACTTTAAACATACCTTTATGATTTGTTATTTACCGTGTATTGTAGCTCGGTATTGGCTGCTAGGACTTGCCATAGACCTAAACTTATACTACAATTGTAACACAATTAATCAAGGAGCAAAAATATATGAAAGTCAAAACATGGATACGGCGCCATCTTGCATTAAAGCAGCCATTTTATTAGGTAAAACAACCTAGATACACAGGAACGTTTGAAGTACACGTAACCGTAGATACGACATCAGAAGTTGCACAGGATAAGTTTTGCAGCTTATGTGAAACTTTGGGAGTAAAAAGCGTACTTATAGAATTACCATCTGGTGTTGTCGCAAAGCAATTAATGACGGCATCATATCATCGCGGTACATTAATTAGTATCAAGCAGGAAGCTTATAGTCTCGCGCGTGAATTTGATAAAGCTGGTTTTGCGGTCGCGCGCGTCAAAATAGAAGCGATGGTAAATAACCGAGATGTACCAGCATCAGATAAACAAGCGCAGGTATTGCCTACAACGAATTACTTTGAGTTTCACGCCAAAGCAACATTGGCGCCATCAGATATTGAGATGCTAGCGCAATTATGCCTTCATCACGACGCGCATTTATCAGCGAACGCATTTAAATATCAGCAACACGGGCAACAACAGAGATTTATCACCATGCGAATGTATGGTGTAGGTTTACATACTGCTCGGTTGCGTTTTAATACTTTGCTTGCTGAATTAAGAGCAAAAAACCTAAAACTCTCTCAACCGCAACAGGAATATAGCGTCTTTGATAGCAACATCAATCTTGATGCTGGGTGGTTTGCTGCTTCTAAAAGAAAATCCCCCTAAATTCAGCCAGCTTAATAAGGGGGACTTTAAGAGGCTTATTTGAGCTTATCAAGGCGGGTTGGGGGGATCAATTACGTGTGCAGGTAAGTAAAATGAATAATGTAGAGCAATTAGTTAAAATTTCCGAAGCAACAAATCGTCCTTTCGACGAAGTACTAACATATCATATACTCGAAAGTGTATTGCGACGAGTATCTTACTCTATATATATAGATGAGTTAGTACTGCGAGGTGGAATGTTAACGCGACTATGGATACCTTCTGAATATAGAACAGCAGTAGATGTTGATTTTCTAAGTTTGTACACATTTAATATTGAACAGACAGCAGCAAAATTTCAAGATATTCTTTCTGTAGATTGTAGTGATGGTGTGAAATTCCATTTAAATACTTTACACACCGAAGGTATTTGGATGGAAACAGAATCACCAGGCGCCCGTATCAACATCGATGCTACTATTGGACATTATCAGCGTAACATTCAAATCGATATAGGATTTGGTGACCCACTGGCGCCACCTGCTACATATATAAAATATCCAGCATTAATAGGAGAAGCAATACCAATACAAACAGCGCGCGCGGAAACAATGGTAGGTTGGAAACTGCACGGGTTAGTAGAACTAGGTGCAAAACGTTGGCATCCAAAGACGTTATACGACTTAATGCTATATGCCAAATATTTAAACTTATCGCAACCAGAACTAGCAGAAGCAATAAAAATTGCCTTTAGCAGTCGCAACACACCATTACAAGAAGTGTACTCAATTTTAGCGGCGCCTGAGTGGTGGCATAATAGTAAAAGCCGCAGCAAATGGAAATGGTTTCTTCGCAAAAAGCACTCACAAATCGTAGAAGAAGATTTTGAGACTGTCGTTAATATAGTCACGCAACGTTGGGAAAGCATCGTCAAAGAGTTACTATAATACCAACATTTTTTATCTTGTGGAACAGGCATCCCTGCCTGTCCCATTACTTTAAACTTTTACAAATAATCTAAATTTTATTAAATATAAAATATATGATTTTTACAGTATATTTTAACATGGAAAAGCTCGAATATTTCAGGATGCTAAAATCTCTCTATGTGGTAGAGAAGAAACTTTTGAGTGCTTGGAACTGCCTGGAGGAAAAGATGCGCTTTTAAGTGTAATTCCACTTGAAGCGCTAGGTTTAGAATTAGACCTTAAAAATCAAAAGTTGAAAGTTTTACCAATAACTCCGACAGAAACTTATTTGACTATTTTGTAAAACTAGAACGTAGGTTGGGTGAAGGCTTTGCGTAACCCAACATATAACAAAATTCTACCCTACGCATTAATAATGGCGCCTACAGACACAGCAATACGCTGAAAACTATATAGCATTACAAATATGCTTCAATATCTTCATGACATCATATAAAGCATTACCTCGATTGCGTACTTCAAAAACATTACTAAGCGCATACTGAGGAGTTTCTGCCTTTACCAGCTTAATAAACACAAAAGTTCCACCTGTAGTAATCATCCCATAACAAGGCTTTTCTGAATTAGGACTACCTAGCATGTAAGCAAGAATTTGAGCTAAACCTGCTTCAATTGAATAAGAAGCTCTCTTCGACTCAATAACCATTAACCAAAATTGATCTTTCAATACTAAAACATCTATTTTTCCTTTGATAATTACACCTTCATCTTCTGTAATAATATCAATAGACTCTTCCGACCTCACATAAAACGGTTGTAAATATAGTTCTGCAAGAAACAAAAGTGGGTCAAGTACAGCCATTCGCACAACGTCTTCTAATAGAGGAGGATAATTAAGAAGATTAACGAAACCAGCTTTAATTTTATCTAAATATTGCTTTTCAATATCCGTAATTTCTGGTAAATCATCTTGCCATTCTCTAAAAAAATCGTCATCTTCAACAAGCTGAAGACCAAATGTATCAATTAACCATCGTAAATCAACATCTTTTGCTTGAATAATTTGTGTCATTTTGGTTTTACCTCTAACTTCTCACTAATAACTTCGTCTATAGCCTGACGTATAGTCTCATTGGAATAATAACGTTTAGAGTTATCAATTGTCTAATGAAATAATACTAGCTAGCTCCGGGTCAAGTTCGCCAAAACGAGCTTTAAGCATATTTTGAATTAAAAGATTTTGCCCTCGTTCGAGTCCTTGCTCAAGTCTTTGTTCGAGTCCTTGTTCGAGTCCTCGGCGCCTGGTTTTTTCTTCCCACTCTTGATAAACCTCCTCAAGTGTTACCCTGTATCGTAAGTTTTATTATAATCCTTGGTAGATTTGTATTTAGGATTATTGTACTAACTAGACAACCTACAAATATACTTTTTTATTTCTTTAAATAAATTTATGTAGATGAAGTTAGCTTGCAACGGATGTAACGGATATTGCACAGGCGCCGAATGCCTATGCTACCTTGATTGCTTGGCTTAAGCCTTCTATGTTGGGTTACGCACTCGCGCTCCACCCAACGCACAATATATCCGTTACATCCGTTCCATCCGTTCCATCCGTTGCCAGGGTGCCCACTAGCAATTTCAGAAAAATTGAGTATTATTACGTTGTACATGTGCGTGAATGATACGTCTTCTTTAAACTAATACATATGAATTTTTATAAAAAGCTAGCTGTTGGAATGCTGGTTTCTGCATCAAGTTTACTGGCGCCAATTATTGTCAAGGCAGAACCGAAAATAATTTCTACACCCACGAATATATCTGTAGCGGAGCAAAAATGTTGGTTAGGTAGGTTTTTTTGCCCAAAGGTTGAACGTAATTTGTACTTGCGGTCAAATCAAGTTGTCAAAGATGTTAGAATTTTGAGCCTGGATTTACCTAGTTCTAATGGTACACAGGTATTTCCTGCAAATGCGATCAAAGTTAACTTAGCAGGTTCAAGTATTAATAGTTTACCTAACCAACCGTTATTAACTCCAATTGAGTTTGATTTGAGAGATGTGGAAAGCGGAGAATATAATGGCAATTTACTAGTAATTACTTCTGATAGCGAGCTGGTTATCCCTATCAGTCTCAAAATTAGAGACTACTGGCTAATGCCGCTGTTAGTACTTCTGCTCGGTGTGGGTTTAGGAATCATTATCTCGATGTATCGTAGCGAATGGATGGCGCGCGATGAAGTTGTGATTCAAGTTACCCGGCTTCGCAGTAAAATACGTGGAGATGAAGAATTTAAACAAGATGATTCTTTTTATAAAAAAGCTGAATCTTATTTAGAAGCGGTAGAAATTGCATTAGAGAACAAAAGCTCTAGTGTGGCACAAGAAGCTGTAAATAAAGCGCAAGACCTTTGGGATAAATGGCATCAAAGTAAGCAAGGTTGGTTAAGTTTATTAGGTTATGAGTCTAAATTACGCAAACGTGTAGAGGAAGAAAACCCTGATAGCAAAATTCCTTATTTAGAACAGGTAACTTGGCAGCTTGATAGTATACATAAAGGTAGACCATCACAAGATAGTCCCGGACAAGTAAGTAAAGCGCTACAAGAAGTGCAAATACAACTCAATAATTACCTCTTAGCTAAAACTCAATTAGATGAATTTCGTGAGTTAACTAACCAAATACCATATGACCCAGGAGATGAAGAAAAATATTGGAAACAAGAAGCATTGACGCTGCAAAGACTTTTATATAACCTTTCTCCCACAGATATAGAATCATATCATAAATGGCAAGATGATATTAGAAGTAAAACAGAACACCTTATAGAAGACATCCGAAATTTAAAGAGCAAGTCACCACCAAGTAAAACTTTTTTAGGAAATGTATCTAGAGCAATCAATAATCCAACTTATCCTGATTTACTTGAACCTGTTCCCGATATTTTCCCAGACCAAATTGATTCAAATACTAATAAACGAGAAAGACTCTCTCGTAATCGCTTGTTTATTTTCAATTCCTTAAGTTACGTAATAGCTATTTTTCTACTCGGAAATGCAGGTTTTACACAACTATATTTAGCAAACAGCACTTTTGGCGTCAAAGGAGTTATCGATTATTTTTCACTACTCGCATGGGGTTTCGGCGCCGAAGCTACGCGCGAGACTGTTGCGAGAGTTTTGCAAGAATGGAAATTACCAGGAATGAAAAAATAAGAAACATGCTTCAAAACGTTATGGGTGGTCAGATTCCCGACAAATGAACGCTCGCGTCGGGAATCAACCGCGCGTTAACTGTATCGGCGCCTGGAAAAATGCATAAGTATCTGAGTTCTGGAAATATGTATATTTACAGATACTCTAATGTAATATCAACCTTATGAGCAACGATTTGTATTCGCGTTTACAAAAAGGGCGAATGTTTATAGATTTGAAGATAAAAGTAGTAAGTACGTGAGTACGTGAGATAAGAAACAATATTTACCAGTATTTAAATTATCCGAAACCGAAAATTTATGAAAATTAACATAAGTCGCCAGTCTTTAGTACGTCAACTTGAACATCTACGCCCAAAATGGGGTCTGTATAGTTTAATATTATTAGTAGGCATCGTACTTTTGTTGAGTTCTATACGAGTAAAAAATACATCTACTTTGCCAGCAATAGAACAGAAAATAGCAACAAGGCAGCAAGACCCGAATTATATAGCTGCACAAAAAGCATTGAAAAATGGATTATTACTTTCTAAGCTGAATTCAACTTCATCACAGGCAAAAGCAATAAAAGAATACGAGACAGCATTGCAATTATGGAAGCAATTAGGAGATAAAGCAGGACAAAGTAATGCTCTAGTAGCATTGGGACAAATATATTCAAATTTAGGAAAGAACAAAGAAGCTCTTGAAAATTATAATCAAGCACTAGAATTACGTCGTGCGGTCAACGATAAAAATGGACAAGTTACTATTTTTGGTTATATTGCTTCGTTAGAACGCAGTCAAGGTAGTTTAGATAAATCAAGCCAAAGTATTCAAAACGCTATCACGTTAATCGAAGATTTAAGGAATTCATATACTAATACAGATGAGCAAAGCGCTTACTTTGCCTCAGTGCATCAATATTACAAATTTTACATAGATTTGTTGATGGATTTACATAAAAAAAATCCTAAACAAGGTTATGACGCTTTAGCGCTCTATACATCAGAACGTTCGCACGCGCGCGGTTTAGTTGAACTATTAAAGCAAGCTAAGGCAAATTTGTGTAAAGGTATTGACCCTAAACTTATGGAAGCTGAGGAGCGTTTAGTTGCTAAACGTGATGAAGCAGAAAAAAGATTATCACAATATTTAAACCAGCCACAACAACCAGTAGAACTTATTGCAGCGACTAACAAAGAAATAACTAATATTATTAAAGAGCAAGAGGAAGTTAACACTCAAATCCGCGCGCAAAATCCAGACCGTGAAAAAGTCTTGAAGCCGAAGTTAGGGAGAGATATTCTTGAACTACCACAAATTCAAAGACAACTTGATAAAGATACTGTTCTGCTCGAATACTCCTTGGGTGAAGAACGCAGTTATTTGTGGGCAGTAACTCAAAATTCACTCTCCAGTTATGTATTACCTGGGCGCCAACAAATCGAAACTTTATCGAGTAAATTTAGAAGCGGCGTACTAATACCAGATAGCAATCTGCCACCAGAAGTGATTAAAGCATCAAACGAATTTAGTAAGATGATACTGGCGCCTGTTACTGATAAATTGTCAGGAAAGCGGTTAGTAATTGTTGGAGATGGTGCATTACAAGATGTTCCCTTTGCTGCATTACCTGACCCTAGCCAAATTGGCAATTATCAACCATTGATGCTTAACCATGAAATCATTAGTTTACCTTCAGCATCAACGCTTGCTATTCAACGTGAAAAACTCTCAAAAAGAAAACTGGCGCCGAAAGCATTAGCTATTTTTGCCGACCCTGTATATAATCTAACTGACGAACGAGTTACAGGAAAACCAGAGAATAATCAATTAGGTCCCGAACTAGCACTGCAAAGTTCTGACCTTCAAAATTCTGCCAAAAGCTTAAAGCGTTCCGGTTTTGATAGACTTCAAGGTACAGTTACAGAAGCACAAGGAATATTAGGTCTGGTTTCAGCATCCGATAGTATGCAGGCAATTGGTTTTGATGCGAACTATTCCTCAGCAACCAGCAGTATGATAAATCAATTCCGCATCATACATTTTGCTACACACGGCTTTGTAAATTATGAAAATCCAGAGTTATCAGGAATTGTACTTTCTTTAGTTGATCAAAAAGGCGAACCAATAGCTGGTTACTTACGCTTAGGATATTTATTCAATTTAGACTATCCGGCAGAGTTAATAGTTTTGAGCGCTTGTGAAACTGGACTTGGTAAAGATGTTAACGGTGAAGGTTTGGTGGGATTAACGCGCGGGTTAATGTATGCTGGTGGCAGGCGCCTTGTTCTATCACTATGGAATGTTAATGACGCAGGAACATCAGTATTGATGCAGGAATTTTATAAGGAGATGTTGCAGCAGAAAAAAACACCTGCAAATGCTCTGCGCGCGGCTCAAAAGAAACTATGGCAAAACCCTGAATGGAGAAGTCCTTATTATTGGGCTGGTTTTACTGTACAAGGTGAATGGCAATAAGCTAAATTTATTGTCCTCGCTCCCCATCGCGTCGCATTAGATAATCTATGATTCGATCAAGTCTTTCTACTGCTGCATTCGTTGAAGCTAGCTGTTCTGCTATTTGCTACTCAATAAGTGTCATGCGTGCCATGTTATCACCCAAAGAGCGTTGCAACTCAATCAATATTTGTTGGCAGTTTATCAAAGCAGAGATTTCTTGGTTCATTTTTTATTTCGTAGGGTCATTTATTTCCTTTAAATTTAGATTAGCTTTGCTTGGTTTCAAATTAGTATGCATAAGTAATCCGGCACCAGAAATATGTCTTAGTGTCGGGTATTAAGGGCTTGATGGGGAAAAAGCAAAATAATCACAAATTTTCTCTAATCATCTTGACGATGGTGCAATAATATACACTTAACATGTATTTCGTGTTGATTATTGCCTAAATTCGTAATACAAAATCTGGTTTTTTTAGTTTTTCGCGTTGTTACAAACTTAGTGTAATTTTGGAGCAGAGGATGATAACTAGTAAGAAATATACCGCGCTGTTTTTAACTGGAATTATAAGTGTGGTAACAGCAATATCAGTACAAGCACAAACTAAACAAAGTATTACACCACAGTTTATTAATTCAAAACAAGCAAATAATATTAAATTGGAAACTGACGGCAAACCTTTTATACCTCAAAATTTAGGACGTTCGGCAAAACCGAATGAAGGTGGTACTAGAGGTATTCCTACTGGTATTGATAATCGCATTCCAATGTTAAGTAGAAAATACCCTTGGTCAGCAATCGGTAGAGTTCAAGGAACTACTGCGGATGCAAAAAGCTATCATTGTACAGGTAGTTTAATTGCTGATAATTTAGTTTTGACTAACGCTCATTGTGTAATTGACCCAGAAACGGGTGAATTGAGCAAGCAAATTTTATTTATGCCTAATGTTATTGATAAAAGATATCAAGATGTAGCAGAAGTTGAACAAGTTATTTATGGTACAGATTTTAAAGACGGCAGTGGTATAACACCTAACGACTGGGCAATAATGAAAATCAATCAGCCATTAGGTCGTAAATACGGTTATTTAGGATTAAAATCTATACCTACTCAAACACTGACTCAAAATAGCAAAGCTTTCTTTTTTGTTGGTTACTCAGGAGATTTCCCAACTGAAAAATATAAAAAATACTTTAGTGCTGGTAAAGGTTGGACGGCATCTTATGAATCTGGGTGCAGTATTGTTAAGGAAGATTCTGGTTTTCTATTACATGATTGTTCCACAGCTGGTGGTTCAAGCGGTGGCGCCATTATTGGTGTAATAAACGGCGATCCTTATATTATCGCTTTAAATAACGCTGAAGCTAAAAATCTTCGTACAGGACAAGATATTACCAACCTTGCCGTCAAAATATCCACTATTCAAGAATCTTTGAACAAAAGGTAATAGCAAATTCTCTCAGTAAAGACGCTCCGGAACCGGAGCGTCTTTACTGTGCATTCAAGCTTATCAATAGCCTGTGGGAAAAAATAATCAAAAAGGAATCAATTTTGATTTTGAGTATTTTTGCTTACTAAAACGTTGATTTGCACTATATACGCTTTTTTGAAGAAAAATTTTAGATAATTCCAGGTTAACTTAAAAGAAAGATAGTATAGTCACTCCAAAAACAAGTGTTTAATATCTTGACAAAATAAGTACACTGTGTATTGAAAACCAGTATAGGCAAGAAATTAAAGATGAATCAAGTAGATTATCTGCGAATTAGTTTGGTTGACCGTTGCAATTTCCGGTGTCAGTACTGTATGCCGGAGGGAGCGGAGTTAGATTATATACTAAAGCAAAATTTATTGACGAATGAAGAATTATTGACTCTGATTCAAGAAGTTTTTATTCCTGTTGGGTTTACTCGCTTTCGCTTAACAGGTGGAGAACCGTTATTGCGTCCGCGCGTAGTTGAACTTGTAGAGAAAATTGCCTCATTCCCAGAGACGCAAGATTTATCGATGACTACCAATGGTTTTTTACTGGCGCCATTAGCTCAAGACCTCTACAATGCTGGTTTAAGAAGGGTTAATATTAGCTTGGACTCCCTTGAAGAAGATACATTTAATTACATTATTGGTAATCGCGGACGCTCGAAGTGGCGTAATGTATGGGAAGGTATTCAAGCTGCGTATAATGTAGGGTTTGACCCGTTGAAGTTAAATGTGGTAGTGATACCCGGTGTCAATGACCATGAAGTTTTAGATTTAGCTGCGTTAACTATCGATAAACAATGGCATGTAAGATTTATTGAATTTATGCCAGTTGGTAATGGTGATTTATTTGGAGATAAAGGTTGGGTAGCTTCTCTTGAATTACGTCAAAAAATCCGCAAAGCTTTTGGACTAACCGAAAGTCAAGTCCGTGGTAATGGTCCTGCGGATGTCTTTCAAATACCTGGCGCCAAAGGTACGTTAGGATTTATTAGCCAAATGTCAGAATGCTTTTGCGATAAATGTAACCGACTTAGACTTTCCGCTGACGGTTGGTTACGTCCTTGTTTACTAAACGAAACGGGTCAAATCGATTTAAAAACTGCTCTCCGCAGCGGTATCAGCATTACCAAATTGCGGGAGCAGCTAAAAGAATTATTGACGGTAAAATCTGAAATAAACTTTAAACAACGTGATTCCGGAACTGCGACAGGTAATTACAGCCGCACCATGTCGCAAATAGGAGGGTAAGAAGTGATGAGTGCTGAGTTCTGAGTGATGAGTAGGGTATAATATTACTACTCAGCACTCAGCACTTTCCACTCAGCACTATTTTTAGGCTTGACGTGAGTAGTACTCAACGACGAGCAGTTCATTAATTTGTAATGCGACCCATTCACGCTCAACAACAGCGTTAACCTTGCCTTCGAGTTTGTTTTTATCAAACTCCAAATGGCTGGGGAGGTTTGCCAAACCTGGGTATTGCAAATTAGCTTCCACAAGTTTTTTCGAGCGGTCATTATTACGGACACTAATAACCTCACCGGGACGGCACTGGTAACTGGCAATGTTAACCTCACGTCCATTAATTAATACATGACCGTGATTCACTAATTGTCGAGCGGCAGGAATGGTAGGCGCCATACCTAAACGGAAAATTGTATTATCCAAGCGCATTTCGAGCAATTGCAGCAACACTTGTCCGGTTGAACCAGTTACACGTCTTGCTTTACGAACGTAACGCAGTAACTGTTTCTCGGTGACACCATAGTTAAAACGAAGCTTTTGCTTTTCTTCCAAACGAACAGCGTACTCAGAACGCTTCTTGCGGTTCTGACCGTGCTGTCCGGGTGGATAAGCACGACGGGCACTTTTACGACTTAATCCAGGTAGTTCACCCAAGCGACGGGTGACTCTTAAACGGGGTCCTCTGTATCGGGACATGATCTTTGACTGTAATCCTGTTTAAATTTTACTCAGACATTTAATTATAGATGCAAATTGGAAATACGGGATAGGGAAAAGCAAAGAAAACCCTGTTAAACTACTGCCTAGCCTTCATATGCGGTAGCATAAATTGGGTGAAAGGAGATTTATTGAAATGCTTAGATTAAATAAAGGCAAATGTACCAACAGTGTTGCTAGCTTGATTGCAATTACTGGATGGTTTTCGATGACGCTAACGTTGCCTGCAATGGCACAAATTCAATCAGGCAATTTTGGGACTGACTACCGTGCTTGTGCAGGAAGACTTTTGAGACTGGGTATTACCCCTGAAAATGCTTCCCAAGCTTGTGCTGAAGTGTTGCGTCCTAGAGACTTTTCTAACTGTGTTACTCGCATTCAACGACAAACCCAAGTTGCTGCTGCTGATATACTTCCTTCTTGCCGCACCGCGCGTCGTCCAGAAGATTTAGCGACTTGCGTTGTTGGTATCAGCTCAAGCAAGAAAGAAGCTTTTGACCCATCTGTTTTCAACTACTGCAACCGCAGTTTATTACCAGTTAGATTCGCATCTTGTGTTGTTGGGATACGTCGCGAAATCGATTTTTCAGCAATTCAAGCAATGGACACTTGTATTGATGCTAGTGACAGACTCGGTGGACTTCTACCTTCATTCACATCAGGAAATACTACTCCTGTACAAACACCTACACCAACCCAAAGTCAACCTAACCAGTTTAACCGTACTTTTGAAACTACTCCCGTTCAACCTACTCCCGTTCAACCTGCTCCTGTTCCACAGAGAGAATAAGGTCATTTAGGTCAATATGAAAACCCCTGGTATTTTAACCAGGGGCACAAAGTAATACCATTTCACCTAATGTTTACCAGACCCTGTTTCGCTAGCTTTTCTCTTTACTATTGTTGTAGAGAGAGAAGCACGAAACTTAACTAGTCTTGAAATGTTACCTCAAACTACATAATCTTTGTATAAAAATATTCCTTTTGGATGGTAAATACATTTAAACTATAACCCGATAGAGATTTTCTAAATTTGTGAACCACGGTTCACATTTATAGTTTTATGTAATCTTGCTGTAATACGATAGATCAATAATTACGATAAGTTGAGTCGTAGTAAGCACTTCAGAGCTTAGATTTAGGAATAAAGTCCTTACTACAAGTACCAAAGTCAACACTCATTACCCAAAACTTTCGCCATACGGGAATGTATATAAACTAACGTGATATTAGTTAACAAACAGCTAATACCTAGCGATAGCAAGACATAGGTCTCTGTCATGACAATACCAACTTGAAACCAGGTATACACGTGTAACATCATAACCACAGCAAAAAAGCCTGCAATTCCAGATGCTTGCCATACCTGTTGTGAGGGACGATGACGATGCAAGTAAACTAGAATCATCGTCAATGATGTTGCAATCAAATTTGCCGGTACAAGAAACGCGCAAATTGATACGCAGTTCGTGCGAGAAAAATCAGCTAACGTATTTAAATCAAGCATTATTCTTGTGATAGTCTCAACTTACTACAAGTTTTGGCTGTTCTATTGAAAAAGCAATGTAAATAAAAACAAATAATAATTAAAATTTCTTTAAGATTACGCGAGTTAATTTAAATTTACATGCTTTAGACACAATCGATTGCGCCTTCCACATTTTATAACGTAATCAACATAGTGAGGAGAGTATTACTACCCTCCTCTACATAATTCTTAATTAACCCATGAGGATGACTGTATCGATAACATGAATTACACCATTATCAGCATCGATATCTGCGGCTAATACAGTTGCATTCTTGACTTCAAAGCCATCATCACAATTTACATTGATTGTTGAACCTTCTACAGAAGTAACGGTTCCAAGTTTTGCAAGGTCTGCCTTCGTTAACTTCCCAGGTACAACGTGATACTTGAGAATCCGTGTTAACTGAGGAATATTTTGTACTAACGTGGTGATGGTGCCCGGTGGTAACTTGGCAAAGGCATCATCATTAGGTGCAAACACAGTAAATGGACCGGGACTTTTAAGTGTTTCTACTAACCCCGCAGCTTGGACTGCTGTAACAAGGGTTGAGAATGAACCCGCACCAACAGCGATATCAACAATGTCAGCCATGTTTCACTAGGTATATACGTGTCATAAATTGTAAACTATGGTAAATTTATTTAAACGAGTATTTGTTTATGATATCTATTTGTCATACATATGTTACTTTGGCTTGAATAAGCTTTTAAAATAGTTTTTAGAAAATCTATAAATCAGGTTAATTTACATAATTCATATCAAACTTTACTTTAAAATATCAATCTAATTAACTAATGATTTACAGTTCGCACGCTGTAAAAAAAAATCGTGTGGAATATCTCTTATATCAATAGTTTTAAATGCGATAACACACGAACTGATGACGAACATGCATACAAGTAAATTGGTTAAAAAATTGATGTGTGATCAATGTGTGATCAATATGGATGTGAAAATACCCAACTACGTACAGCCCTCAGCTTAGGAGTAAACTTACCACTTCAGCAGTTGTTTATATCAAAAATTAAAATTTCTAGACAAAAAATACTAGAATCCTTCCTGCGGTTGACACTAATTTCCTACCTAAGTTTTTTACTCGCCAAAACTAGGATGGTTAGTATAATAGATATCAAATAGCATTTGAATCTGGGTCAAAACAATGAAAGCTGTAACCTGTGGCGCCTTGGGAATCTTGGCTGTTGTCTGCTTTGGAATACCTGCGACTGCACAATCATCAAGCAACTCTAGAGGAGAAGCTTCCTCTTTATCTGGAACTTCTTTAGTTGGAATCGACAATAGAAGCGCACAAGACGATTTTGCCAGCTTTTTTGGCATTATCAACTCTGGAAATGCTACTGGGCGCCAAACTCAAAATAGTACTGCTAATCCAATTCAGTTCAACCAAACACTGACGCTTCCAGATACTCCCGTTTACTTACAACCTGCACAACAATCACTTGGTGGTAATGATGGAGTGCAAGTCCAAGTTGATTTAACTAGTTTGGACAGACCAAAGCAAAAGTAGCGTAGTATATTTTCATACAACTTAATTTTGTTTTAACTTTGCTTAGGTTCAAAGACGCGATGCATTTATGTAATGTTCATTCATGTTATTGTATCGCGTCTTCAATATTAGAGAATTACTTCTGACTAAATATTATTTGTTGTTTAACTGAATGATTTTGTGCTGATTCTGCTGTGTGAGAAATTTGACCAGTGCGTGTTGCTATTGCGGCGCCTAACAGTATGAAGATTGCAAAAACGCTATATACAACTGGTTTATGTGTATTCGCGTGTAATTTTTCTGATTCGTTTGTATCGTTGATAATTTCGTCTTTGATTATAGAACTCCATTCGGCGCCACTGTGCCACCAAAAACTAGATAGGTTCAGGTCGTTCAAACGGTGAAAGTCTCTTCTATATCCATTGGTTGAGTATCTATTGTGTTCTGACATATTATTTGCTCCTAGTACATACTTAATGGTCTGCACAAATCTAAAATTAGCGCAGTCATAAAGACTAGTAGAGAATAAAATGACTAAGTTATGCAGTATTTAAAGTTTTAAAAAGGAAAAGTTTACAATGTTTTACAATTGAGCGGGTGCCGCATCATAATAATATCCGGGTGGTAGAATTATACCTTTAGATAGAGGAGGGTTATCAGATGACTCGTGTCATCATCGTGCGCCACGGTCAAAGTACGTACAACACTGAGAAACGCATTCAAGGACGTTCCGATGCGTCGCAGCTAACACAAAAAGGTCGTGATGATGCAAGCAAAGTAGGTAAGACTCTTAATAATATATCATTTGACGCTATTTATTCAAGCCCATTACAGCGTGCGAAGCTGACGGCAGATATTATTTGTAGCGATTCTGGTCAATCAGCAGTTCCTCAAACCAACGATAATTTAGTAGAGGTTGACTTACCTTTATGGGTAGGAATGACAACAACTGAGGTTAAGGAAAAGTTTCCAGAAGAATATGAAACTTGGCACTCGGCGCCCGATAAGTTTATGATGCTAGTTCCGACTGCTAATAATGGAACGTGCGAACATTTTCCAATTTTGTCTTTGTACGAACAAGCAAAAGAATTTTGGAAAGAAATTTTAGGGCGCCATCGTGGCAAGACTATATTGATTGTGGGACACAACGGTATCAACCGTGCGTTGATTAGTACTGCGTTGTCAATTTCTCCAGCACGGTATCACTCGCTTCAACAATCAAATTGTGGAATTAGCGTTTTAAATTTCTCCGGTGGTTTGGGAGAAAGTGTCCAACTTGAGTCCATGAATCAAACGCAGCATATGGGTGAGATTATCCCATCAATACGTCCGGGACATCAAGGTGTACGGTTGTTGCTTGTGCGTCACGGAGAAACTGAGTGGAACCGTCAGGGTAGATTTCAAGGTAATATTGATGTTCCCCTCAATGATAATGGGAGGTTGCAAGCGCAGAAAGCAGGTGAATTTTTAAAAGATGTAGGTATAGATTTTGCCGTATCAAGTCCAATGGCACGTCCCAAAGAAACAGCCGAAATTATTTTAAATTCTCACGAGAATGTAGAGTTAAAATTTAACAGTGATTTACGTGAAATTAGCCACGGACTTTGGGAAGGAAAATTTGAGCAAGAAATCGAGCAAGAATACCCTGGAGAGTTGTCTAGATGGCGTACAGTTCCTGCTGAAGTCCAAATGCCGGAAGGCGAAAATTTACAGCAAGTTTGTGAGCGTAGTACTGCTGCATGGCAATCAATTATACAAAGTGCGCTAGATAAACAGCAACAGATTGGTTTAATCATTGCTCATGATGCGACAAATAAGACCCTGCTTTGTCATATCCTAGGATTATCATCGGAAAACTTCTGGAATTTTCGTCAAGGCAATGGCGCCGTCAGCGTTATTGATTATCCCTCTGGTTTAAACGGTCTTCCAGTTTTACAAGCGATGAATATTACCACCCATCTAGGTGGAGGTGTACTCGATAAAACTGCCGCAGGAGCTTTATAAGGCGCGGAGGTAGGGTGCGTGACGCTACAATAATTTCGCGCACGAAGCTAGCATCTAATAGCGTCACGCACCTTACGAATTAGGAATTAAGAATTAGGAATTAGAAGCTTCGTAAGGTGCGTAACGCCACTAGTTCATTAGTTTCATTTTATGATTTTTATAGCGTTACGCACCCTACCTCCCAACTCTATTTCTTATGGCTGAACTACTACAACAAGTAAGAGTTATCGACCCAGTTTCCGAAACCGACCAATTAGCAGACGTGCTAATTAACGATGGTAAATTTATAGAAATTGCAGCTAGCACTTCCCAATTACAATCTGATTTACCATCCAATACAGAAATTCGTGACTGTCGGGGATTAGTTTTAGGAACGGGGTTAGTAGATTTGTACAGCCATTCTGGTGAACCAGGATTTGAGGAACGCGAAACTTTAAGTACACTGTTACAAGCAGCAGCACATGGTGGTTTTACGCGCGTTTGCATTTTACCCGACACAACCCCAGCAATTGATAGTCCTGCTTTAGTTGTACAACTGCAAAAAATAGCTACTTCTATTCCTAGTCACCCGTTCCCAATTCCTCATTTAAACATTTGGGGTGCAATTACTCAAAATATCGCAGGACAACATATAACCGAATTCACAGACTTAGCAGCAGTAGGAATAGTGGGTTTTGCAGATGGTAAACCTTTAGATAATTTAGGAATGATTCGACGTGTTCTTGAATACTTACAACCTTTAGGCAAACCAGCCGCTTTTTGGGCTTGTAATACTCAACTAAGAGGAAATGGCGTTATGCGTGAAGGCACCAATGCAGTAAGATTTGGATTACCTTTTATACCAAAAAGTGCCGAAACATCAGCAATTGCCGCATTGATAGAATTAGTTGCCGCTACATCCACACCAGTTCATATTATGCGGGTATCTACGGCGCGCGGTGTAGAATTAATCGCTTGGGCAAAATCACAGAATTTACCAATAACTGCAAGTACAACTTGGATGCACTTACTACTTGATACTCTTGCACTAAAAAGTTATAATCCGAGTTTACATCTGGAAGCACCATTAGGTAATCCCAGTGATATGATGGCATTACGAAAAGGTGTGCAGCAAGGAATCATCGACGCAATTGCAATTGACCATACAGCTTATACATATGAAGAGAAAACCGTTGCTTTCGCTGATGCACCACCAGGAGCGATAGGTTATGAATTAGCATTACCGCTGTTATGGCAAAATTTAGTAGAAACAGGTGAACTTACAGCTTTACAATTGTGGCGTGCGCTTAGTACTAGTCCAGCACAATGTATCCAGCAAAAACCTAGTACAATGGCGCCGAACCAACCTTGTGAAATAGTGCTATTTGACCCTCAAGAAACTTGGACAGTCAAGCAAACAAATTTACATACACTTTCCGCAAATACGCCTTGGTATGGTCAACAGTTAAAAGGTAAAGTCATCGAAATTAAAAACATTACCGACTTCTTTAAGAAGTCGGGAATATGAAATCTTCAGGAAATCTTCACTACTTAACTCCCACTAACTCAACATCAAAAATCAAAGTAGCATTCGGAGGAATAACACCGCCACCTGCACCCTCGGCACCATAACCCAAGTTGGGTGGAATAATTAACTTGCGGCGCCCACCAACTTTCATAGTACTTAAACCTTCGTCCCAACCCTTGATTACTTGCCCAGCACCAAGCGTAAACTCAATAGGTTGACCCCTATCGCGCGAACTATCGAACTTAGTGCCTTTTTCTAAAGTACCAGTGTAATGAACGCTGATAGTCTGACCTTTTTTTGGTGTGGCGCCAGTACCTGGTTTTAGGTCTACATATTTTAATCCTGAAGCAGTAGTAACTACCTTTTCGCCACCTTTTTTAGTGTCGGGGGTTGAAGTCGTTTTCGGTGTAGCAGTTACTGTTGTCGTGGCAGTAACTGTAGGTGTAGGAGTAGCAGTTACGTTTGTAGCAGTTGCCGCTTCTGTTGGAGTACTCGTTGCTTGATTATCCTGTGCTTGCGTGCAGGCTACCATTAAACAGCAAACAGTCATTAAACCCGCGCGCGATAAAATTAATTTCAACATCAATCTTTATTTATTACCTGTATAGACATAGACGCCGTAAATTCTACCAAAATAACACACGAGAGTGAAAACCTCCCGCTTTAGTATATATACCGGGTGTCAGATTCCCGACAAATGAACGTGTGCGTTGGAAATCTTTAACGCTGAATACAACTATCATGAGTTGTTTGGATATAGATTTGTATTACAACAAAAAAATTGATTGAGCTACTAACCAGCAGATATCAAGCAGGTATAAAGCAAACGTTATTCACACAGAGTGTTATCATGAATAAAATCAACACTGTTGCAATTGTTGGTGGTACGCACGGTAATGAATTAACCGGAGTCTACTTAGCCAAAAAATTTACTAATAATCAAGATTTAATAACTAGACCTAGTTTTTCATCTCAGGTTCTATTTGGTAATCCCAAAGCAATCAAAGAATGTAGACGATATATCGATAAAGATTTAAATCGATGTTTTAGTCCTGCTGATTTGCGTTCTGCTACACTTGCTAGTTATGAGGATACGCGCGCGAAGGAAATTCAACAAATTTTATTATCTCCGCAAGGTTTACCTGTTGATGTAATTATTGATTTACACACTACAACCTCGAACATGGGTTTGAGTATACTACTAAGTAGTGAGCATCCTTTTTTACTCAGGCTATCTGCTTACTTGAGTTGTATTAGTGATGGTGTAAAGGTTTGCTGTTCACCCAAATCTCAAAACGGTGTATATCTTGACTCTCTTAGCGAATTAGGGTTTGCTATCGAAGTTGGTGCTGTTCCACAAGGAGTGTTATATGCAGAATTATTTGAGAAAACAGAACAACTTGTACTTGCTGCTTTAGACTATTTTGAAGCATACAACCAAGATAAACTTCCTGAAATTCCAAATATACTAAATGTCTATAATTATACTGGTGCCATCGATTATCCCAGAAACGCGGGGGGTGAAATTGAAGCGATGATTCATCCTCAACGTCAGTTTAAAGATTATCACCCTTTAAATCCAGGCGACCCAGTATTTATAACATTTGACGGGCAAGAAATTTTTTATGAAGGAACATCCACGGTTTACCCCATCTTCATCAACGAAGCAGCATATTACGAAAAAGGCATTGCCATGTGCTTAACACAGAAAAAACTATCAATTACGATGAATTGTAGCACAGGTCGGAAAGCCTGTGCAGTGACTAATATTAAACAATCAGTAAACCCTTACTTTGCAATTTATTCTCAATAGACTGTATTTCCTGAAGCGTATTCCCTGCTATAATTCCATAGATATCAGTATACTCACTTCCCTTGTTAATTTCCTGCGCTGACAGTATTATAAAGTCGCTGCTCTCAAGTTCAGGTTTCAATGTTTCAAAATTTGATTCTAAAGTTCCAGCAATGCGATAATCACTCGAATACTTAGCAACTTCTTTTCCAAGTTTTAGTAATGCATGACGCTGTAAACACAATGGAGTGGAACCATTTACTCGAAAATTTGCATCAATGACAAACATTTCCCCATCACGGTTTTCCAAAACATCAAATCCAATGGCGCCAAAATAACCTAGTTTATGAGCATATTGACCTATCGCATCAATCATGGTAAAGAATCTGCTCATATCAGTTTGACGATAGTTGATTATTCCCCCTAAATAACTTCCTTCTTCTGTAACGAGTTGGCTTGTTGTACCAATTAATGTTATATTTCCAGTCTTACTAAGATAAAATTGTACACAGTAATTATGAATTATATGATTCACAAATTCTGAGACAACAATTGTGGATACCAACTGACTCGCGCGATACTTTCTCAGTTCTCCATAGCAGTACTTTAAATCATTCTCACCCTTGATAATGTAAGTACCTTCTCCTGAGAGTCCGTGAGATACTTTAATTAAATATGGATATTCTGGCAACTGAATATCTTCTATATTTACTTCTTCAAGATTATAAGTTTTGTATTTTGGACACTGCACTCCCAGTTTTGACAAGCTCACTTTACTTAGTAAATGATAATGAATATCAGGTGCAACAGCGTGTTTGTCTGTTTGTAAAGCATCGAAAGGGAATAAAGAAATAAATTTATCGAAGTGCTTGTTTTGATTCAGAAAATCAAAATAAAGTGATTGCGGAATCACGTGAATGTTATTATAATTAAAACCAAAATGCTGGTGCCAATAATCAAATAATAATTTCGGTGGTGGACTCACCATAATACCCGAAATGATATCACCTAAGACCGCGAGATTTTTCCAGGCTTCTTTTTGAAATAGTTTATCATAAGAAATTTTATTATATTCATCACTACCATCTTGAATTAAATATTTACTTTTGTTCGGGTAAGCAGCCCAGCCCGCAGTGGTAGGATAATTTAAAATAAATGCGTAAGATGCGTCTTGTACATCTTGGGCGTATAATTCTGACAAAGAGCTTCCTTCAAAGTAATCAAAGTCGTGCTTTAGATTCATTCTGTCTTGCTGCTTATACTATTTTATTTGTATTTACAAGCCTATAAAATCAAGTCTGTATAATTATATCAAACGGATTTTACATACGCTTGAATCTAGAATAATATACTTGTAGCTATTTGCGCTAGCTTCTATCAAAAGTTAGCTAGAAATAAAAATAATCTATTCCTATAGTTTAATAGCTAAACAAATTTGAAGTATGCAGCATCTCTCCGAGAGTACATTATTACTGTCAATTTCCGACTAAAACAAAAAATGCCCAATAATAAGGATGCTTGAAAGTGGCATCATCTCCGGTAAGAGTGCGCTCTGAGCTAGACGTAAAGCTTCTGCTCTCATTTTTTGGCTGGTAATAAATTGTCTGTAAAATTCAATCATTAATTTTTACAGGCTTGCTATTGTACTACATAATACTAAAGTAGTATCAACCTATAGGCACCTACTATATAGCGGTTCCCATTTAAATAAAGCACAGGCGGGACGGGCAGGGATGCCCGTTCCACAAGAGCTGTGCTAAATCAATTTGTACCTCACTTGTTTGAAAAATGCTATATTACTCCAACTGACTTTGATTATGATTATCATTAACAAAATGTGAACCACGGTTCACATTTTTATAAGACGAGAGTGAAACAAATCTGTTACCGAGTATTTCATCTAAAATTACAATAAAGATAAATCAACCGAAGCGTGGGGTAAAAAATGGCAACCCAACTTAGTGAACCAAAATCTGGAAAAGGCATGGTAATATCTTGGGAAGCGTTGCCTGATATCTAAAACATTAGGGGGACTCAGTGTCCCCAATTTTTTATAATTCTAACCGCTTGTAAGAAATATATAATCTTAGATATAAAATAATACAACCATACGAAATAAAAATATGCTTTTTTATCAATATTAATACTTAATTTTTAAATTTTGGGTAAACAAAAATGCTTAATAAGTTATTATATTACTTAGATTACTTACAATAATCCTAAAATTTCTTTAGCTGCTTTGTCACATACTCCTGGTTCTCCTAGGCGCGCGCGCATTTCTTGATAATCTTTTTGCATAAGCTTTTTGCGTTCGGGATTTAATAATAGTTCCATTGCTGCTTGTACAAGGTTTTCTTTTGTCGCGCGCTCCTGAATAAATTCTGGTATTATTTCATCCATTGCCACCAAGTTAACAGGTGAAGCGTAATCAAAAGTTACTTTCAACACTTTTATTGCAACCCAATAAGTAAAAGGACTGAGACGATACAGTACTACTTGCGGTACGTTCAAAAGTCCCAATTCTAAATTTACTGTACCGGATTTAGTAATCGCTAAGTCCGCCGCAGCAAGTACTTCTTGTTGTTGACCTGATACTATTGTTGCTTTTAGTCCATATTCTTGTACCGCTTTTTCGATTTTATCTTTGTATATATCCAAAGAAAGCGGAATCCAAAAATGCACTTGCTCTAACTTCTCCTGTAAAGCTTGAGCAGCTTGAAACATTACAGGTAACACATACTTCAACTCTTGGGAACGTGATGCTGGAAGCAGTGCAACCGCAGTAACATTATCCGCTATCTGTAAATTAGCGCGCGCGGTTTGTCGAGAAGGAAATTCTTTGACTCTATCTACCAATGGATGTCCTACCCAACTAACATTTGCCGCGCGCTCTTGAAAATACTTTGCTTCAGCGGGAAAAATCGCTAATAGCTTGTCACAAACATCTATAATTCGCTTAGTATCTTTAGCTGTTAAAGTAGAAACCCAAACTTGGGGTGCAATGTAATATACAACTTTGACATTTGGCAAATGGCGCTTTACATAATTACCTATTACCAGATTTGGTCCCATATAGTCAATAAGTACTACCAAATCAGGTGGATTTTGCTTTAGGTATGCAATTGCTTGACGTTGAATTTTGAGTGTGGGCAGAACGTAAGGTAAAGCTTCTAACAAACCAAACGAAGAAATTTTTTTCGTATTACCGATTATAGTGGCGCCTTCATGCTGCATTTTGTCTCCACCCAATGCCACAATGTCTAATTGTAAACCAGATAAAGATGCTTGATGTAATAACGCACGAACAAGTAAGGAACCTTGTAAGTCTCCAGATACATCACCAGTGCTTATAAATATTCGCATTTAAATTAAGTTAGGAGGTAGGGTGCGTGACGCGCTTGACAATTGTTAAACGAAGCTATCATCAGGTGGCGTCACGCACCAAAACGAATTAGGAGTTAGAAGTTAGGAAGCGTGGAGTTATCAGTTAGGAATTTAACGAAGTTGATATAGTAGTTTAGAAAAAGATCAAGTTAAAAGCTTATAGTTGATACAAAAATATTGATTTATTCTTCTCAACTCTCAATTCCTAACTCCTAACTCCTAACTCCTAACTCCTAACTTCCTATTCATCACTTATGTTTGCAGCTTTGCCTTTACCAGGTATTAAACCGCGTCTTCCAGGCATTTGTGAGAGTAGCAGGAAACGACGTAGATGTAACAAATGTTCGGTATCACCAAGCATTTCAATTTCGTCTAAAGCATCTTTGAAGGATAACTGCGAGCGATATAAAATGCGGAAGGCTTTTTTGAGATTTTGTAACTCTTCAGGAATAAAACCCGCGCGTTTAAGTCCAATTAAATTAATTGCTCGAACTCTAGCTGGGTTTCCTTCGATAGTCATATATGGTGGTGCGTCTCTATCGATACGCGCCATTCCGCCAACCATCGCGTGTCTGCCAATATGTACAAATTGATGCACACCTAGTACTCCACTGAGCCTAGCGCGCGATTCTATATATACATGTCCAGCTAGCGCAACCGAATTAGCAATAATTACAGAGTC